>CAZOGT010000257.1:0-4759 GCA_964579015.1 uncultured Acidobacteriota bacterium
CCCTGCTCTGTTCAATGCTCTCCGTTCGGGGCCCTTTTTCAAGTAATTCGTATCTTTCCCGGGCCTCATCAAGGGCTGCCCGCGCCTGGGCAACCTGTTCCCGGCGAGGCCCCTCCTGGACGAGTTTCAGCCTTTCCTCTGTTTCTCGAAGGCGTGAGACCGCCTGCTCATACTCCGAACTGGCCCGTTCAAATTCCCTTTGGGAAATAGTGCTGGCTTTCAGCAGCCTGGATTGCCGGTCGAATTCCGTTTTCAGATGAGAGGCAGTGACGCTCGCATTTTTTACACTGGCTTCGGCTGCGGAGATCTCCTGGGGCCGGGACCCCGCGAGAAGCTCCTCCAGTCTTGACCGGGCCTTTTTCAATGCGGCGAAGCCTTGGGCCACTTCCTCCGGACGATAACCGGCTTCGAGCTCCGACAGAGAAGCCCTTGCCGCGCGCAACTCTGCTTTGCGCAGAGCGATTTCCTGGGACAGGTCAGAGCTGTCAAGATGAGCCACGACCTGGCCTTTTTTGATCAACTCGCCCTCAGACACCAGCCGCTCCACAACCTTTCCGGCAATCTTGAAGCTGACTTCCGCATCAGTAACTTCAATATTCCCCGAAATGCTGATAATGTCAGGATGGTCCTCGGCCCAGTCCGGCAGAAAAAGGATAGAGAGCAGGACGGCTAAAGCCACTGCCGGAAGAATAATCAATAATCGGGATTTCTTGGTCATTTCCATGTCTCCTGAAGGAATATCAGTTTTCATTCATGAAAGATAAAAAGATTTATCTGTCTGCCGCAATGCCTTTAGCGAAGGCGGGCCATGCCTTTTCCGCATGCCCGACAATGTCAAAGCCGCCTTCGGAAATGTTGTGAAGAACAGCGGCAGGCAGGAGCATGCCCAGAAACATGATTGATGCCGCCTGGGGATCAACATCTTCCCGGATTGAACCGTCTCTAATTCCTTCATCTATGATCTCCTGAATCTTCCTGAGGTGGGTGGATATAATCTCAGCTACCTTTGCCTGCCGCATTCGATTACCCGTATGGATTCCATCCGAGAAGACAAGACATGGAATAGCGCGGTTTTCGCTCAGCATTCCTGCATGCCGCATCAGCAGTAATCTGAGGCACTCCAGGCTTCTCCCGGACGATTTCCCGGCTTGAGTGATATTCCCAAGTATTCGGGTTTTAATCAGCTGCAGGATGGCGTTGAGCACTTCGTCTTTGCTTTTGAAATGGCGATACAGCGCTGATGGAACAATCCCGACCTTCGCCGCGATTCTGGAAATATTGAGGGCATAGACCCCTTCTTCACCAATCAGCTCGAGCGCTGCTTCAAGTATCTGTTCCCGACGCACTTCAGTTCCAGTTTTAGGGGCACGCATTTTTTGTTCTCCGGTTGTGAAAGAATTGTGATTCACAATTCACATTATAAGCAGGGCTCTTGCCGTTGTCAAGGGAGGATAAGAAAAAAGGCAGGGGTCTCCCTCCGGGTTAGTTGCCGCCGTCAGGCCGGACCCCTTTCTCGCCGGGGTATCGATCATCTGGAAGGCCGGTTTTCGGCGGGTCCAGGATCAATTATGTTCACCTTATCCCTTCCGAACAGGTTGACCAGGTCGGGAAGATCGTAGGTTTTCAATGCGCCATGGATCGTGTTGACCAGGACATTCCTGGTAACCGGGGTTTTGACGGCATCGGTCCAGGATTGCAGGGATCCACGCAGTTCCAGGCCTGCAATGAGTTCAGGCTCCAGGGCCGCGGCATGCAGGGCCGGGGGTCCGAGCTCTCCGCATGCAATCAGCTGCACCGGGCCGGTTCCTCCTCGACCTGCCTGTGCCGAGAGGAAGCGGGACGCCACCAGGATGTCCTCGGTCCGCATCCCCACGAATGATTTATCCAGCATGTAAGCGATGAAGAATTCAGCCACTGAGGGGCCGACCCATTCCAGGGAATTGAGGTAGCGCCAGGGAGTGGTTGCGGTTTCACCGATTCCACGGACATCAATGGCCAGTACCGTTCTTCCCCTTTTGACCAGCGCTTCGACAGGACCCCCGGGAAGAGCGGCGTCTTCCTTTCCCACGGCTGAAAGATAGAGAACAGGATTTCCGTTTTCCTTCTCCGGGCGTAACAGGAGTCCGGGAAGAATGATATCAGTGTCCCATTCCAGGACCAGCTTTTCAATGGTATAGCCCTTGCGATCCAGGATCTCCACCCTGTCAATTTCAGGAATCGGAATTGCTTCAAGGGGGCGGATATCGGCCGTTTCCCTGATCCTGTTTCTCATGTCTCCAGGGGACAGTTCTTGCCAGAGGGCTTTCCGGGAAGCCTCCAGGCGGCGTTCGTATTCCAGGTTAAGGTCGAATATCGACCTGGTTCCGGGCAACAGGAGCACCTGTCCCTCAGGAGTACATTGGGTCTCATCTGCTGTAAGGAGGGGGACATCCGTGTCAATCTCGGGAGTGTCAATTCCCATCAGCCAGCGGCGCATCCACCTGACCGAACCCTCCCTGAGAAGGGGTGAAAACCCGTGCTCCTCATCAGCTTCAAGGATGGATACCCTTTCTCCGTAACCCAGCCTGGTGTAAAGGCGTTTGGCCTGCCTGAACGACTCCCAGGCCCCTTCAATCGGAACATAGTCCCGGGTGGCCGAAAGAATCAGGGTCGGGCGGGGCGCCCGCATCAGGATGTAATCAGGGTGGTCCATTCCAATGGCGATTTGGGCGTGAATGTTCTGCTCGGCGTCACCGGGGCCGGGGCTCTCGTTTTTGCGGCGGGTGGTGGTGATGAAACAGCCGGGAGCCGCGCTCTGGATCCTCTCGTCAAGGGCCATCAGGTAGCTGGTCATGTTTCCCCCGCCCGAGTTTCCCGTGCAGCCGATCCGTTCAGGGTCAATATCGGGCCTGGAAACCAGGTAATCAATGGATCGTATCGCGTCCCAGACCATGTAGGATGCAAGGTTCCTGCCCAGCAATATCGGCGCGACTCCTTCGATATTATGCTCAATGGTCGGGCTGTCAAACAGGGGATTCCCTGAATCGTCCAGCAGCTGGCTGCGTTCCCCTTGGCCGATCGGGTCCGGGCAAAGGCAGGCCATGCCGTTTTTCGCCATCAGGACAGCCGCCTCCTGGTATGCCGCTTTTCCCGTGGCGCTGTGCCCGCACAGCAGCAGGACCCCGGGGTAGGGGGGATCTGAAAGGGGCAAATAGAGAAGGGCGGTCACCGGAAAATCGGGAACACTTTCGTAGATTACCTTTTCAAGTCTGAAGCCGTCATAGGTTTTTCCTCCGGTTGCCCTGGCCTTCAGGGGCGTTTTTTCGGGGAATTCACCCAGCTGTTTCCTGAAGAACGCCCGCATTTCATCCTGATATTCCCTGATTTGAGCTTCTGTCTTCAGGGACTCATATTTTTCCAGCCTCTGGTCCAGGGCCGCATGGGAAAGGCGCCGCAGGTGCCTGCGGAGCATTTCCTGGTCCCGGGGCAGCCCCGGATCAGGGGAAAGTACCTTGAGCTCCTCCTGTTCGTCAGCAAAAAGCAGGGGCAGAGCTGTCATTAGCAGCAGGGGACAGAGGACAAAAAGCAAGGCGGCTTTTTTCATCCGTTATATCTCCTCATTAAACTGCGCGCTGCCGACGGGATCAGATTCCGTCCAGCGCCGCCTCTTTTTTGATTTCCTCCAGGAGGGAAGAGAGGATTTCGGGTCTCTTTTCGGCGAGGTCCTTTTTTTCAAAAGGATCATCAGCCAGGTTGAAAAGCTCCTTTGCCCCTCCTTCCAGAGTCTCACCGGTGATTACGAGCTTCCAGTCACCCCTTCGCAGGGCCATCTGGCCCGGGGTTCTCCAGTAGAGATTCCGTTCAACCAGAGCTTCTCCCCGGGTGACCGCATTCCAGAGGCCGGTTCCTTCAACCCCGGCGCTTTCCGGGATTGAAATGCCCGCAATAGAGGCCAGGGTGGGATAGAGGTCGATGACGTTGACTGCCTGTTCCATTTTTCCAGGCTGCAGCCGGGAGGGCCAGTTCATGAAAGCCGGAACCCTGATGCCTCCCTCGTAGAGGCTCCCTTTCCAGTCCCGGAGGGGCCGGTTGTCGCCAAGCCTGTCATTTGGGCCATGCCGGCCCTCGTACTCGAAGGTGGGGGTCCAGTCTTCCTGCCCTCCATTATCGCTGATAAAGATAACCAGGGTATTTTCCCTCAGCCCTTCAGATTCCAGGGTCTGCACAAGGCGTCCCACGGCATCGTCCATATGGGTGACGGAAGCGGCATAAAGGCGGCGGGACTCGTTTTCAATGGAACTGTATGGCTCTACCCATTTTTCCTCCTCCTGCAGGGGGTAATGGGGAACGCTGAAAGGAACATAGAGAAAAAACGGCTTGCTCTTGTCCCGTATCGAGGTGATGAACCTGGCGGCTTCGTCCCTGATCAGGTCCGTGGCGTGGCCTTCTTCTTCAATGAACCGGTCATTCCGGTGCCAGCTCCTGTCCCCGTTCTTGTAAAGATGGGAGTACTGGTCTATCTGTCCGTGCAGGTATCCGTAGGTATGTTCAAATCCGTATTGCCGGGGCCCGGTTTCAGGCCGCAGGCCCAGGTGCCATTTTCCGGTAATAGCCGTTGAGTATCCGTTTTGTCTGAGAATCTCCGGCAGGGTGAGGGTTTCAGGCGGAAGGGTCTGCCTGCTCCGCATGGCGATCGGCCCCAGGATTCCGTACCTGCTGGCATATCTGCCGGTCAGCAGTGCGGCCCTGGTCGGAGAGCATGTCGTGCAGACATAGAACC
>CAZOGT010000258.1:0-4754 GCA_964579015.1 uncultured Acidobacteriota bacterium
CGGGGTCGGGGTCGGGACCCCCCTTTTTTCAGATTCATCCTTCGTCCCCGTGTACAATGCTCAACCATAGAGATATGAAAAATGATTCCGCTGATTACAACAAGATCATCAATTCATGGATCATGTATGACTGGGCCAATTCAGCATACATCACAATCGTTGTCGCAGCGGTCTACCCTCCATTTTTCCGTTCCGTGGTCATTGATGCCGGGTATGGGGAAGGAGATGCCACGGCGATCTGGGCATACACCACCGCGCTCGCCCTGGCCATCATTTCCCTGGTCGGACCGATACTCGGGGCCATTACCGATCACCGGGGAGGGAAGAAAAAGTTCCTGGCAGCCTCGGCCGGGATCGGAATCATTGCGACATCGGCACTGGTTTTTACGGACAGCCTCTCCTACCTGGTTGTATCCGCCGTGTTCATCATCAGCAATATTGGATATTCAGCCTCCATCCTTTTTTATGAATCACTGCTTCCCCACATAGCGAAATCCGAAGACATGGACTCAGTCTCGGCCAGGGGCTATACCCTTGGCTACCTGGGCGGAGGGCTCCTGCTCCTGCTCAATGTCCTCTGGCTGATGTATCCTCACTGGTTTTGGATGGCTGACACGTCAACAGCCGTAAAGGCCTGCCTGATCAGCGTTTCAGCCTGGTGGGCGTTCTTCAGCATCCCCCTCCTGAAATATGTTCCCGAACCGCCGGCAGCTGCGGGAACCGGCCCCGGATCCGTGGCCGGGGACATAAAAAAAGGGTTCAGCAGGCTGCTATGCACCTTCAGGGAGGCTTCCAGGTACAAACAACTGCTCCTTTTCCTCCCTGCTTTCTGGCTCTACTATGAGGCCATCGGCACGATTATCAAGATGGCCACTGCCTACGGGGATGAAATCGGAATAGACCGTATCGACATGGTAATAGCCCTGCTTCTCACCCAGTTTATCGGGGTGCCGTGCACCATTCTTTTCGGCCGCCTTGCCCGCAGGTACAGCGCCAAAACCGGGGTCCTCTGCGGACTGTCCATCTACGCGTTCACCATAACCGGGGCCTTTTTCATGAGTACAGCCCTTCATTTCTACCTCCTTGCCGTAATGATCGGGCTGGCCCAGGGCGGAACCCAGGCGCTCAGCAGGTCCCTCTTTGCCATAATGGTCCCCAGGAGCAGGTCCGCTGAATTCTTCGGCCTCTTCAGTACCTGTGAAAAAGCCGCCGGAATCCTCGGGCCCCTCCTGTTTGGATTGACCAGCCAGCTGACCGGAGAAAGCCGCTACGGAATCATTATTCTGGGGGCCTTCCTGCTCATCGGAATGCTGCTTCTCTCCATGGTCGATGTCCATAAGGGAGTGGAAGAAGCAGGGAGAAAAGACTCGGAGGCAGCCGCTGAACTGTTGTAAATGACCCGGCCGGAACAGGCCGAACAGATGAATCCTCCGGCCCAGGCCTGAAAAAACAGACATGGCATTGACATGAGCCCGGCCATGAATAGACTCTATTAATTAACCAAAACTTCCATGACTAAAGGCATAACATGAATTCAGAAAGAACCTTGCATCTCATTACCGCGTTGCTGCCGTTCCTGGTCATCCTTTCAGGATGCGGGGGCCTCGATTACCCGGAAACCAGGACCGTGGAACATGTCGACATCCTGCACGGAACCGAGGTACCCGATCCCTACCGATGGCTGGAGGATACCGATTCAGAGGAAACGAAAAACTGGATTCAAGCCCAGAACCAGCTGACCGGAGAATACCTCTCAGCCCTGCCGGAGCGGGCCGAAATCGAGGAAAGGCTCAGGGCATTATGGAATTATGAAAAATTCGGGGTGCCGTCCCGGCATGGTGACAGGTATTTTTACTCCTATAACGACGGGCTCCGGAACCAGAGCGTCATCTGCATGCTGGAGGGCCTGGAGGATGAGCCTGTAACCATCCTGGATCCCAATACCCTTTCAGAAGACGGGACCGTGGCCCTGACATCCTGGAAGGTAAGCCCGGACGGAGAATTCATGGCCTACGGGCTCTCCTCCGGGGGGTCGGACTGGCAGGAATGGAGAATCAGGGACCTGGAAAGCGGCGAAGACCTGGACGACCACCTCAAGTGGATTAAATTCTCATCGGTTTCATGGGCCGAAAACAGCAGGGGATTCTATTACAGCAGGTACGATGCCCCGGTTGAGGGAGACCTGATGCAGGATATAAACCAGTCGCAAAAGGTCTATTTCCATAAATTGAAAACCCCCCAGGATCAAGATTCCCTGGAATTTGAGCGCCCGGAATATCCGGAATGGATCGTCCAGGGGGAGGTCACCCGGGACGGGAGCCTGCTGCTCCTCAACATCGCCCGTGGAACGTCCGCCAGAAACGCCGTCTTCTATAAAGAGCTTTCCGCCCCGGGACACAAGGTGGTCGAGTTTCTCCTGCAATTTGACGCCCGTTATGACTTTGTCGGGAAAAGCGGCAACCGCCTCTGGTTCCTCACCGACCTGGAAGCCCCCAGGGGACGCCTTATTGAAATTGACATGGCCAGTCCGATCCGGGACAACTGGAAAACCATTCTCCCGGAGCAGGAAAATACCCTGGAAGAGGTCAGCTTCATCAACAACCAGTTTGTCTGCACCTACATGAAAGACGCAGCCAGCCTGGTTCGAATATTCAACAGGGACGGAAGCCTCTCCAGTGAGATCGCACTCCCCTCCCAGGGCAGCGCCGGGGGGTTCACGGGAAGGCCCGGGGATTCCGAGACCTTCTATTCATTCTCCAGCTTCACCGTACCACCTACGATTTACAGGTATGACTTCAATTCCGGTGCCGGCGAGGTCTTCAGAAAACCGGAACTGGACTTCAATCCGGATGATTTTGAGACAAAACAGTTCTTCTGCACCAGCAGGGACGGTACCCGGGTCCCGCTATTCATAACCGCAGGTAAAGAAACAAAAATGGACAGCCAGAACCCGACCCTGCTCTATGGTTATGGAGGCTTCAATATCCCCCAGAAACCATCGTTTTCAGTCCCCAGGCTGGTCTGGATGGAAAGAGGCGGGGTATTCGCCCTCGCCAACCTGAGGGGAGGGGGGGAGTATGGCTCTGAGTGGCACAGCGCCGGGATGAAACAGAATAAGCAGAATGTCTTTGACGATTTCATTGCCGCCTCCGAATGGCTGATCAGCAACGGATACACCTCCAGGAAAAGGCTGGCCGTTGAAGGGCGCAGCAATGGAGGCCTGCTGGTAGGGGCCGTGGTCAATCAGCGCCCCGACCTGTATGCTGCCGCACTCCCCCACGTTGGGGTAATGGACATGCTCAGGTTCCACAAATTCACAATCGGCTGGGCCTGGGTCTCCGATTACGGATCCCCTGATAAGCAGGATGAATTCGAGGCCCTCTATGCCTATTCCCCCTACCATAACCTGGAGGAAGGGGCCGATTACCCGGCAACCCTGATCACCACCGCGGACCATGACGACCGCGTGGTCCCGCTGCACAGCTTCAAATATGCCGCCAGGATGCAGAAGGCCCAGGGCGGAAACGCCCCCATCCTGATACGCATTGAGACCAGGGCGGGCCACGGAGCCGGTAAGCCCACAACCAAGCAGATCGAGGAATCAGCCGACGTCCTGGCTTTCCTCGCGAAACATTGCGAAAAATAGGAAATCCAGGAACCAGGGCTGTCACTGAGAGCCTGGAGAACCCCGGGTTAACTCATGAACATTATCTGTAAAAATAGTTTACAAACTCAGTTGATTCTAAAAATAACAATCTGCCAGGTATGTTAGGTAACGAAGGTCTGATATTGACCAGTTTACGTAAAAAATTTCCGATTCCGACGATAAGAATCGTCTCTGAACAAAAACAGGGGTATATGGAAAAATATTATTTGTATCCATGAACCAGGGCTGTCACTGTTTTTAACTGCTTATGGAATAGAATTTTTTTCATTGAAGGGCACTTTTATTCAGCGCTGATGTTTCCTTTTTTTTTAAAAATAGATACGGAAAATTGAATCTGGATCGTATCTTGCAAGCATATTAGAAGACAATATGAATTACTTAATCTGCCAAACTTCTTGGTTGAAATTTGGTCAGCATTCAGGAATATGGAGATTTAGAAAAGGAAACATCATCATGAACAGAAAATTTCTACTCAGCATTGCAGTTCTGGCTTTTTTGATACCGGGGAGCAACCTCCTGGCCGATACAATCACACCTGATTACTATTTCGACAATCTGGTTTATGAGGGTACATATACCGGAAATGATAACAATTCCACTGAATTTCAGGCTGTCCTCGACGACCTGGGCTTAACTTTGCTGGGTAAATGGGAACCCGAACTGGGCTCGACAAACGGCGGCTGGACTTTGGTGGAAAATGATGGATTAACGGAAATAATCCTGGAATGGAACGGCCCCGGCGAAGTTACCCATATTGTAGTTAAGGGAGGCAATGTGTTCATTTTCTACTCTCTGACCAATCACCTTGGGATCAATGATACCCAGCAGATAATTTCTGAGGTCGTTAACAACGGAGGACAGATTGCTGCAGTTTCTCATGTATCCGGCTACGAGGGAACACCTGTTCCTGAACCGGCCACACTGATATTGCTCGGCATGGGGCTGATGGCAGTTCCTCTGACCAGAAAATACACCCGCTAGCAGCATCTCAATGCTTGCAGCAGGCTCAGGTTTTTGCAGGGTTCGCCTTCAACGGCGGACCCTTTTTTTTGTCCTGGTTTCCTCACGGAGGCGCACTTGACAGTAC
>CAZOGT010000259.1:0-4750 GCA_964579015.1 uncultured Acidobacteriota bacterium
TAAAAATAAAAAGGCATTTGCCTGGCAGAATGGCTACGCCTCTTTTTCAGTGAGCCCCTACTGATTCTGATATGATTCCTGATGGAACTGCCGGTGAAGGTTAAACATTTTTCTAAATCATTCTTGTGGCCTTTTATTGCGGTACTGCCGGGAGTGGCGGCGTTTTTTTTCCTGACAGCGGGCGTGATACTCCGGCCGACCTATACCCGGTGGCTGATGGAGGGAGATCCGGCCACGCATTTTCTGGGGTGGCAGTTTTTCCGCCATTCTGATTTTTTCCAGTGGCCCCTGGGCGCCAACCCCGATTACGGCATGGCCCTGGGCAGTTCCATAGTATTTACTGATGCAATTCCCTTGCTCGCCTTTCTTTTCAGGCCTCTGAGCCCGCTTCTTCCCGATTTGTTTCAATATTCCGGAATATGGATTCTGTCCTGCTTTGTTCTCCAGTCATTCTTTGCGTGGAAGCTTCTGTCGCGTTTTACCGGTGACCGGCTGCTTCCCCTGGCCGGAAGCGCGTTTTTTACACTCGCTCCCATTTTTCTCTGGAGGATAACCGGTCACTTTTCCCTGGCAGCGCACTGGATATTGCTCGCCGGCCTCTGCCTCTACTTTTCAAAGAGGTTTTCAGTCCCTGGCTGGATGGCCCTGCTTGTTGCCGCGGTGCTGATAAACCCGTATCTCCTGGCAATGGCCCTTTCGATTTGGCTGGCCGATCTGGTGCAGCGAGGCCTGGTGAAGGAGTTTACTCTGCCCAGGGCCTCAGTGCTATTGGTGACCGGGGGCGGTGCGGTTATTTTCGTTATGTGGGCGACCGGATATTTTGTTTCAGGGACAGGATTTGAGGAGACTGGATTCGGCTTTTACCGGATGAACCTGCTCTCCCTGGTGGATTCCGAAGGCCTCTGGTCCAGGCTGCTGAGGGACCAGAAGGGGGGCGGCGGTGACTATGAGGGTTTTAATTACCTGGGCCTGGGCATGATCGGGCTGGGTGCCGCGGCCAGTTATAAGTTTATTTCCGCTCCCGGGATAATCCGGTATGCCAGGATAATTCCGCTGGTGGTTCTCTCAGGCGCGCTATCCAAATATGCGGTATCAAACAAGGTCGCAATGGGGGGATGGGAACTGTTTTCCTACGACCTCCCTTCGGCAAGCGGATTCCTGACCAGTACATTCAGGGTTTCCGGCAGGTTCTTCTGGCCCGTCTATTACCTCATATTCCTGGCAATCCTCTACCTCCTGTTCACGAGGTTCAACCGGAAGGATGCCTTAACATTGTGCCTGATCGCACTGTTCATACAGGATGGTGATGCCACCCCGGCCTATAGCATGATCAGAGCCAAATTCGCTAATCCTGTTTCCTGGAGTTCCCCCCTTCAGTCTCCGTTATGGGAGCAGATGGCCGGCCGGTACAGCAAGATTCTCCTGGTCCCGCCCGAAAACGGCGCCGATAACTGGATTGCATGGTCCAGGTTCGCTTCCCGGCATCAGATGTCGATCAATTCAGGCTACTTTGCGAGGCTCAGCCCTGCAAGGGTACTCAGGGAGAAGGAGCGGCTGGAGCGTTCGATCATCGAGGATGGCCTTGATCCCCGGGCGCTTTACGTTTTTGAAGACAGGGAGTTCTGGGAACAGCAATCGGCAGGGATCTCGCCTCCCGACGTATCCTGCAGACTGGACGGGTTTCGCATCATCGCGCCAGGGCTGGGAGAATGCCCTTAACTTAGCCTTCCTTGCGGTAGACAGCCGCGTAAATGGTGCGGAAGGGTGTCACGCAGTACTGTTCAATCAGCTCCTTACTGGCCTTGGGATGGGAAATCAGTTTTTCCAGGGTCTTGTTATCCAGGCTGAAGGCCAGGCGCATGATGTCGGCTTTGCCTTCCCTGATTTCGAGGCTCAGTATTTCAGAAGGGTCTTCGTCCAGCTGGAACACTTCCCGGAAGGAGGAGGCTTTCAGCTCGGCCGGGGTGGGAACCAGCTCCTCGGATGATTTTCTGTAATAATTGGTCAGGCGGTTTTTGAAATCCGTAATGTCGAAATCCTTGACTTTATTATTGGCGCTTACTTCAATCAGCAGTCCGTCGTCCTCCAGGATTGACTTGAGTCCGTAGGTGAAGTCCAGCTCGTCCTTGTCGAATTTAATTCTGTGTCCATGTTTGTCATGGAACCTTTTCAGTTCCTCTTCCCCTTCCTGCCTGGGGTTTTCTTTTTTCGACTCGACCGTAACGTAATAATCCCGGATTCGATCGTACCATTCGTCAATCATCGAACCCAGGATTTTTTCAATTGCTTCCTGATTTTGTTCTTGTTGGCTCATAATTTTTTCTCGATGTTAAAGTAGAGGTTTATTCGATTCTAAACTTCTTTTATTTTTGAGTAAACTTTTTGCCAAAAAAAATCACGGTTCAGCCACAGAGAACTGATCCCCCGTTGACATTTATCACCTCGCCGTTGATATGCCTCGAGAGTTCGGAAGCCAGAAAAAGCACGGAGCCGGCCACATCCTCAGGGGTTGCAACCCTCCTCAGCGGTATTTCATCAATGATTTTCTGCCGGGCGGCCGGATCATCCAGGAATCCGATGCACATGTCCGTATCCACCCACCCGGGGGCGACAACATTGGTCCTGATGCCATGTGGCCCCAGTTCAGAGGCCAGGGATTTGGCCATTGCTATCAGTGCCCCTTTGGAAGCCGCGTAATGGGAATGGAAGGCTTCTCCTCTCTGGCCGGCGGTGGAGCTGATCAGGATTATATTTCCGCTCCCCCGTTTAAGCATCTGGGAAGCGGCAATCCGGCACAGGTAAAAAGCGGAATGCAGGTTGATATCCATGGTTTCCCGCAACTGGTCAGCGGTCATCTCTTCAATGGGGGCTCTTTTCCAGATGCCGGCGTTTATCACTAATATCCCGGGCGGCGAGAGCTGTTCCTGGCACTGGCTGAAGATCAGTTCCGCGTTTCCCTCGACTGCCAGGTCTCCTTGCAGGGCTATGGCTTTTCGTCCTTCGGATGTCAGGTCGAGGACTACATTGTTTGCGGCCTTTTTATTACTGTTGTAACTGATGGCAACATCAGCCCCGGCCCTGCCCATCATCAGGGCACAGGCCCTTCCGATGCCCCGGGAACCCCCGGTAATGAGAATTGTTTTACCATCGAGATCAATCATTTTTCCTCCTGAAGCATTGCGACCTCACCTTAAACAAGATTTATATTCTTTCTCGGCCTGCTTTCTCCGGCCGGTGGGCGGAAAAAGTTGTATCAAACACCTTTTTAAGTCTATTGTGTGTCTGTGTTGAAACGTTCAGAGTTTGATTTTTATTTACCCCCGGAATTGATTGCCCAGCGGCCGGCAGACAGAAGAGACGAGTCTAAACTGATGCTGGTCAACAGGAAAACCGGTTCTATTGAGCATTTACTGTTTCATAATATAACAGATAAAATCAAAAATGACGATTTGTTGGTGTTGAATAACACCCGGGTTTTTCCCGCACGGCTGATTGGGAAGAAGGCTCCCGGGCGTGCTTCGATTGAAGTGTTTCTTTTGCGTGAAACCGATCCCGGGGAATGGGAAGTCCTTCTGAAACCGGCGCGGAGGGTGCCCCCGGGAAGCAGGATCATCTTCGGGGACGGAATCCTGGCGGCTGAGGTCTTACCTTCCGATAGTTCAAGGCAGAAAAGATATGTCCGGTTCAACCAGTCTGAGGGGCTCATGGAACGATTTGAAGAGGTAGGGGATATCCCTCTTCCTCCCTATATCCACCGCCCGGGGGGGACAACCCTGGAGGACCGGGAGCGATACCAGACTGTTTACGCCCTGCACGGCGGATCAGTAGCAGCCCCTACCGCGGGCCTGCATTTTACCAGGGAAATCCTGGAAAAGATCAGGCACTGCCATGTAACCCTTCATGTCGGTTACGGAACCTTTAAACCGGTTACAGCGGAATATGTTCAGGAGCACCGGATGGACGAGGAGCATTTTACTGTTTCAGAGGAAACCGCGGCCCTGGTCAGGCGCCACAGGGATGAAGGGGGAAGGATAATCGCCACCGGGACGACTTCGGCCCGCACCCTGGAGGCTGTTGCCGGAGAATTCGGGGAGATAAGAGCATGCGAAGGCAAGACGGAGCTGTTCATTTATCCCGGCTACCGGTTTCGGGCCGTTGACGGGCTGCTTACCAATTTTCATCTTCCGGGATCTACGCTGCTGATGCTGGTGTCGGCCTTCGGAGGGATGGAGCTGATCAGGAGAGCTTATCGAACAGCTATTGAAAAAAAATACCGTTTCTACAGTTACGGGGATGCCATGCTGATTTTATAGAGGAGGCTGAATGGAGGTTGAAGACGGGTGCCGGGAAAAAATCGACGTGACTGCCGCGATTATCAGGAGGAAGGGAAAAATCCTTATTGCCAGGAGATCCAGCGGCCCCCGTGCCGGGCTGTGGGAGTTCCCGGGCGGCAAGAGGGAGGCGGGGGAAAGCCTTGAAGCCTGCCTGGCCCGTGAGATCCGGGAGGAACTGGGTCTGGAAATATCAGTTGAATCCCATTTTATGACCGTGGAGCAGGACTACCCTGATATCAGGGTCAGGCTCCACTGTTTTTTTTGTGAAAGCCTGAATTTCCCCGATAGCTCAACAGACCATCATGAGCTGAAATGGGTGGAGACCCGTCAATTGCCTGAATTCGATTTCCCTGAAGCCGACCGGCAGGCAGCAATTCGATTGACGATTGTGGCAGGTCCGATCCTCGGACCTGTGC
>CAZOGT010000260.1:0-4706 GCA_964579015.1 uncultured Acidobacteriota bacterium
GTCAAACATCGTCCCCTTTTTCAGGTAGGAATTATTATTTTCCCAGATTCCGGAAACAAGGAGGCGGCTGAACCTGACCCACCCGGGACCGATTTCCGCGGAAGGGTCATCAGGAATCGGAAGGAATTCAATCACGTCCTCCCCCCTGATCCTGAAGATGTCATCAACACCGAACCGGTATAGGTTCATGCCCAGCCTGGCATTTACAGCTTCCCCTTCCAGGGTCCAGGCATTCAAGCCCCTGACGGCCACGGCCGCGGTAAATGGATAACCCTCCGGCACGGGGTCAAGAATTTCCTCCGGGTTCTCAGCCTCCAAATATTCTTCCGAATCGTTGAAGAGGGTCAGCAGGTAAACGGAAACCAGGGGGGAAAGCCCGTAGCTCCTGGCAGGGAACACCGGGTCCAGGGAGGTCTCCGAACCGTTGTAATCATCGGCCAGGGAGAGCATGTTCAGGTACTGGGCCGGGGGAGGAAATCCATAGGTCCCGGTCCAGGCGACCGGAAAGAAAGACCAGGCATGGCTTCCGCCCTGGGAGTGTACCAGCAGGTCATTCACGTAATCATTCTCAAAGTCGACCGGCATGGGCCTGCCGCTGTTCACTTCGTTTCCCGACTCCCACCTCAGGTAATACTGGTTTTTCAGGTAGCTTGAGTAGGGCGAGGCATTGAGCTTGTGGTAGATCTTCTCTCCCCCGCTTAGAACCAGGCTTACGGGCACTTCTTTTCCCGTGTGGAAACCGGGATCTCTTTCAAGGCCGTCACTCCGGTTGCGGGCCGGCCGGGCAAAGGCATCCACCATGTATGACATGTTGCATTCCAATCCGCAGCATCCGACCACGTGGAACCCGACCAGGTAATTAAATGAAACGGCCGTGGCATTGAAGATATGGAGGTTGTCGTCATTGATGCCCGGGGTGCCGCCCATGACATCGGGAGGGACCTCCCCGTCGCTGTAGGCCCTGCAGGACTGGTCAAGGTCTTCCCAGGTGACAAGTTCGGCCGGGAAGAGGTCGATATTCTCGTAATCCGGGTCAAACGTTTCCCGTGTTCCATCCCAGAAGGGGCTGTAGACAGTTGCCTGGTTTCCGGCTTCCATGCCCTTCGGGTCTCCCACGGCAGTGACTGAAAGCAGGAATCGGCCGTCGCCAAACTCAGAGGCTGAGAGGGAAGGGATGACCTGCCCGGGTGCCAGCTGGTCAAGCCCGTTAAAAAAGCGGTCCCTGACATTGATGCCGTTGGAGCCCGGTATTTCCAGGCCGAATGCGTCGACCATCATGGTGTCATTACAGGTCATAACCACCAGAAAATCGAGAATCGGCTTCATGTAGCAGTTGTAATACTGGAAATGGAGCGTCACCGAGTACCTGGGGCTGGTATTGGTAATACTGATCCAGTTCAGGTAGTGGGGATCCGTGACTCCTGTCATCTCCAGAATGCTGCGGGATTCGTAGCCGGAATAGGGTTCGAGGAAAAGGGCACTGTAGCCGGTGTCCAGAATAAAGAGCAGCTGTGATCCCGGTTCCCGAACTATTCCGATTGGAGACTGTCTTTCAACCAGGGTTCCGGCGGTGTAATTTGCATGGCCGTTTGCTGAATCCCCGGATGCTGAAGAAAGATTGAGCAGAATAAGCAAAAAAGGGGAGAGGAGCAGGAGTACTGTTTTATTCATATTTAAAACACCTCAAAGGGTCTTTACTGATTGGTTTCGATGGCGGCTTTGCGGAAATTGCATGCTGGAAAATCCAGCGCTGCTGGTCTTCTGCTGAAAATCTCCCGCCCGATTATTGAAATCAGTCTACCATAGAGGTATGGATTTTCTGTTGATTTATCTGTTGGGAAGCCTAATAATCACCTAATAATCATTAGAAAGGTTAGGGAGGCAACATGATGGAAGATGAGAAGAATTTATCAGGATCGACCGGTCTCGACAGGCGGAGTTTTATCAGGAATGCCGCCGGTGTGACTGCGGCTTCCCTGGTTTCGGGGGCGGCTGTGAACAGGAAGATCATGGGGGCAAACGACACGATACGGGTAGCAGTCCTGGGCCTGAATGGTAGAGGCTGGAATCTCGTGACCGGGCTGCAGGACCTTGAAGGTGTGGAAGTGGTCACCTTCTGCGATCCTGATTCCGAGGTGCTGGACCGAAGGAATGCTGAGTTCCAGGAGAAATACGGCAGGGGTGTATACCTGGAAAAGGATCTTCGCAAGGTATATGACGACAAGGAGATTGACGCCGTAGCCATCGCCACTCCCAATCACTGGCACGCCCTGGCAACCATCTGGGCCTGCCAGGCGGGAAAAGATGTGTACGTGGAAAAACCGGGGTCTCATACGTTCTGGGAAGGCCGCAAGATGGTGGAGGCCGCGGCAAAGTACCAGCGGATGGTCCAGCATGGCACCCAGTCCCGGAGTTCCTCCGTTGTCCGGGAAGCCATGGAGCACCTGCGCAAGGGGACTATTGGCAATGTCTACATGGCGCGCGCCCTGATTTTCCGCTGGCGGGACGACATCGGGGTAAAGCCGATGGAACCTGTCCCGGACAACCTGGATTATGATCTCTGGACCGGGCCTGCCAGGAAAAGGCCGTTTTCCCGGAACCTGGTACACTACGACTGGCACTGGCACTGGGATTACGGAAACGGAGACATCGGAAACCAGGGGATTCACCAGACCGATATCTGCCTGTGGGGGCTTGATGTCGGGCTTCCGAGGAGGATTACCTCCATGGGTGGAAAATTCCTCTGGGACGATTCCAAGGAAACCCCGGAGGTACTGTCCTCCTCCTACCATTATCCGGAGGAACGGAAGATGATTGAAGTGGAGGTCAGGCACTGGTGCACAAATCCCGAAGAGGACGTTTCAGTAGGCAACATTTTTTACGGCTCTGAGGGGTACATGACCATCAGCGGATCAAGTAATTTCAAAACCTTCCTCGGTCAGAAGCGGGAACCCGGGCCTTCAGCGGAGAATGGATCCAACGATCATTTTGCCAATTTCATAGAAGCTGTGCGGGCCAGGGATGAGAAAATCCTGAACGCCCCGGTTATCCATGCCCACGAGTCCTCCGCGCTGGCCCACCTGGGGAACATAGCTTACCGCCTGGGCAGGGTCCTGGAATTCGATCCGGCCTCAGAGTCCTTCGGCAGCGACGATGAAGCCAACAGGATGCTGAGGCGCAGGGACCGGGAGCCGTTTGTGGTGCCGGAGAAAATCTGACGTGGCATAAGCATCCAGCTTATGATTGACCGTGGCATAAGCATCCAGCTTATGATTGACATGCGCATCCCCCGGTGTCGCACTTCCAGCGCTCTTTCCGGTGAAGGGTTCTTTTTACTGCGGTGGCCGGGAGAAAAGTCCCGCGGTTCTCAGTATATGAAGACTGGAGTTCCGATTTCTACGGCATTGAATACGGCCTCCAGGTCCTCCTTGCCCATCCGGATGCAGCCATGACTGACGTTCTTGCCCAGGAGGGTAGTGTAAAGGGTCCCGTGGATGAAATATCCATCTCCGAGGCCAAGCGCGTAATCTCCCAGTGCCCCCATCTCGACGCGATGTCCGGGATCATCCGGAAGAGGCTCCCCTTCCTCCACGTAAGCCCAGTCCGGCTTAATCCAGGCCGGATTGGCAAGCTTGGAGGTTATCTTGAAAAAGCCTCGGGGTGTATTAAAAACCCAGCGTCTCTGGCTCTCGGGATCCTCCAGGACAGCCCCGCTTCCGCAGGAGACCATGGCTTGCCGCAGCGTATCGCCTCCCGTCTTGATATACAGGATGTTTTTTCCCGAGTCTACAATCAGATATTCCTTTTTTGGGTACCTCATGGCCATCGATTGCTCTATCCGGTTAATGGTATCCTTTAATCCATTTTCTCCATGAGGCATTCCGGAAGGATTTCCAATTATTGAATTCTCTTGAAGTACCTCTCTCCAGGAATAATGACCGGCTTGCGTGTTAAGCAGAAGCCAGGGGAAAAAGAGAATTATCGCGATAACCCGGACGGTTTTGAATCCGGATGCTCTGAATTTTTTCTGTTCGGGCATGGTCAATGTAAAAGCGGCACGCTGATCTGTGCCCGGGCTACTCCATGGCGCGCCTGATCTGCCTGGATATGCTCGAAGCATCTTCGGTTACCCGGCCGGCCATTTCGGAGGCCTCGAGGTATTCTCCGGCATCCACCCTATTCTGGATTTCAGGGATGGCTTTCTCAAGCCTGTCAAGCTCTTCGGTCATTGCATTGATATCAGAGCTGCTTCCCTTGCCTCTCGGAGCCGAAGCGAGCATGTCGCGTGCCTCTTCTACCGCCGCCTTTGCCGCATCAACCGCGGTGATGGAGGTCTGCCTGGCATCTTCCTCCCGCGCAGGAATGGAGGCCCTCAACTCTTCCGCCCTGGCCGTAATACCTGCCAGGCGGTCTTCGGCATCACCATAGTCTGAGAACGTTGAATCTTGTTCTTCTTCGACGGCCCTTATCACCTCGTCCAGTTCACCCTGGAGCTCCTCCAGGTCTTCTCTGGCATACCTGTCGGCCCCTTCATTTATGGCGGCCTCAACCGCCGCCAATGCGGAATCTATCTGTTCCTGCGGTGGAGAGGAACAGCCGGCAAGTGAAATAAGAATCAGGAATCCAAGCCCATAAAATGCAAATCGTTTTTTCATTATTATCTCCGTTGTCGTTGTACTTTAATGATATAACAAAGGAAATATTTG
>CAZOGT010000261.1:0-4679 GCA_964579015.1 uncultured Acidobacteriota bacterium
ACTGCGACCCATATTCGCTCTCGAGTCGATATTGCACTACCTCGAACTGGAGAGGCCCGGCTGCTCCCAGGAGCCTAACCCTGCCCGGTGCGTCCGGCAGATCATATGCCTGGACCACGCCTTCCTGAAGCAGCTGGTTCATACCGGAATCGAACCTTTTGGCCTCCCCGCTCAGCGTATTTTCAAGATACACGAAACACTCGGGAGCAAAATCCGGAATTTCGTCGTATTCGACTTCGGGACTCTCTGCCAGGGTGTCGCCAATGGCAAATCCGGAGTTGCCGACAATGCCCACCACATCCCCGGGAAAGGCCTCATTCACAGTAACCCGATCGCTCCCGAAGAGGCTGTTGGCGTTGGACATTCTAATCCTTCGCCCGGTGCGTACATGAGTAACAAGCATATCCCGTTCAAATGTTCCTGATACTATCCGGATAAAGGCAACAAGGTCGCGGTGACGCGGGTCCATGTTGGCCTGGATCTTGAAAACAAATGCTGAAAAGGACGGATTTCCGGGAGAGATGCATTCACCAGTCCGGTTTTTCCTGGGGGCAGGCGGAGCCGCGTGCTTCAGGAATCCGTCCAGAAGCAGCTCAATGCCGAAATTGTTAAGAGCGCTGCCGAAATAGACCAGGGTAGTCCTGCCGGTCGCCAAATCATCGGAGTTATACTCAGCCCCGGCCTCTTCCAGAAGCTCTACCTCTTCGCGGGCCTGCCGGTAGGATGTTTCATCGAGCCTCTCCCTGAGGAGCGGATCGGAAAGGCCTGCAGTGGCAACGGGGGCGCGGAATGCTCCCCCGGGAGTGCGTTCGAACAGATGTGCCTTTTGGGTCAGGCGGTCCCATACCCCTTTAAACCGGTCTCCTGACCCCAGCGGCCAGTTGACGGGATAGGCTGATATGCCCAGTACTCTTTCCAGTTCATCCATCAGTTCGAGAGGCTCCCTGGCCGGACGGTCCATTTTGTTTACGAAGGTAAATATCGGCACGCTCCGGTCGCAGCAGACTTCAAAAAGCTTAAGTGTCTGCGCTTCAATACCCTTGCCGGCGTCAATTACCATGATGACCGCGTCGACAGCCGAGAGAACCCGGTAGGTATCCTCGGAAAAATCCCGGTGACCGGGAGTATCGAGCAAATTGATCCGAAAGCCGTTGTAGTCAAACTGGAGTACTGTCGAGCTTACTGAAATACCCCGCTTGCGTTCCAGTTCCAGCCAGTCGGAGGTGGCGGCCCGCTGGCTTTTCCGCGACTTGACCGACCCTGCCAGCTGCACCGCTCCCCCGTAGAGAAGAAATTTCTCCGTCAGGGTTGTCTTTCCGGCGTCGGGATGAGAGATAATCGCAAACGTTCTTCGTCTCTCGGTTTCAGAGGCAAGGGAATTTAACTGATTTTTTGTTGACATGGGAGTTCCAGAACCTGTGCCTGCTTCAGTGATGATCATCCTCTCAAGGGACTCCTGATCTCAAAGAGGCTTGAAAAAATTGTTGAGTTAACTGGTATTGAGGGAATACCTCTCGAATGAAAGAAGGAAGCCCGGAACGGATTAGGGGGGCGTGGGGATTCCGTCAAAACAGCAAAGAGGCCTGGACGGGGGTCTTTTTATTGGCTGTATTGTTCTCATGGAGAACGTAATTTTAGCGAATTGAAGGATTAAATGCAAATTCCCGTGTCTCTTGCAGAGCCTGGACTCTGCTACCGGATCCCTTTCTTTTCTTCTGTTTCATGGTTAGAATGGCGGGAGCAGATACCAACATAAATCCGGGAATAAAACGTAATTCATGAAATTCATTCACACCTCTGACTGGCACATTGGGCGGAGCATTTACGGCAGGAAGCGTTACGAGGAGTTCGAAGCTTTTCTGGCCTGGCTGACCGAGAAGATTCAGCAGCATGGGGCTGATGCCCTGCTTGTGGCCGGTGATGTTTTTGACACCAGTACCCCGAGCAATCGTGCCCAGGAGCTCTATTACCGTTTCCTGTGCAGAGTGGCGTCCTCATCCTGCCGACATGTGGTGGTAGTCGCGGGCAACCATGACTCCCCCTCCTTTCTCAACGCTCCCAGGGAGCTGCTGAGGGCGCTCAATGTCCACGTGGTGGGAAGTGTACCCGAGAACCGGGAAGACGAAGTACTTGTTCTCCGCGACGGACAAGGGGACCCGGAACTGATTGTCTGTGCCGTCCCCTACCTGCGGGACAGGGATATCCGTGTGGCCGAAGCCGGAGAGAGTATAGAGGATAAGGAGCGCAAGCTGATTGAAGGCATTCGCCGTCACTATGCCGATGTCGCGGCCCGGGCCGAGCAGAAGCGCCTGGAACTGGGGGCCGGTATCCCGGTCATTGCCATGGGGCACCTTTTTACCGCCGGGGGGCGCACCATTGACGGAGACGGCGTAAGGGAGCTCTATGTCGGATCACTTGCTCATGTTAAAGCCGGAATCTTTCCTGATAATCTTGACTACCTGGCACTTGGCCATCTCCACGTCCCGCAGAAGGTGAATGATTCAGAAGTGATGCGTTACAGCGGTTCCCCTCTTCCCATGGGGTTCGGGGAGGCAAAGCAGGAAAAGAGTGTTTGCCTGGTTGAATTTGCCGGGACTGAAGCCAAAGTCCTCCTGATCGACGTTCCGATTTTTCATAAGCTTGAGCGCATCAAGGGGAACTGGAAGGAAATCTCGGCCAGGATTCTTGAGCTTTCGGCCACTGGCTCTCATGCCTGGCTCGAAGTCATCTATGAAAGCGACGAGGTGATAGGCGACTTGCGTGAGCGCCTGGATGAGGCTGTCTCCGAATCAGGGATGGAGATTCTTCGCGTGAAAAACAATCGGGTTATCGACCGGGTCCTGCAGCAGATCAGGGACGACGAGACCCTGGACGACATGGACCTCGAAGAGGTGTTTGAGCGCTGCCTGGCTGCCAATGATGTGCCGGAAGAACAGCGGCCCGCATTGCTTCGAGCCTACCGGGAGACGGTTGCGACTCTCCGTGATGATGACATCCGGGCGGAATAGGGAGGCTGTTAATGCGGATACTGCAGGTACGATTCAGAAATCTGAACTCACTGGCAGGCGAATGGGAGATAGACTTCACAAACCCTGCCTTTACTTCCGACGGAATCTTTGCCATAACCGGCCCAACCGGTTCCGGGAAAACCACCATCCTTGATGCCGTTTGCCTGGCCCTCTACGGCCGCACACCCCGCCTCAACAAGGTCACCAGGAGCGGAAATGAAATCATGTCCCGCCAGACAGGCGACTGTTTTGCCGAGGCAACCTTTGAAACTCAGGCTGGACGCTACCGCTGTCACTGGAGTCAACACCGGGCTCGGAAAAAGCCGGATGGGGAGCTGCAGGCCCCCAGGCATGAGATTGCTGATGCTGATTCAGGGGAGATTTTCGAGGTGAAGATCCGGGGGGTGGCTGACCAGATTGAACTGGCTACGGGAATGGATTTTGACCGGTTTACCCGCTCGATGCTTCTTGCCCAGGGGGGATTTGCGGCCTTCCTGCAGGCGAATCCGGACGAACGTGCCCCGATCCTGGAACAGATAACAGGTACTGAGATTTACAGCCGGATATCCATCCGGGTCCACGAGCGTAATCGTGAGGAGCGGGAAAAACTGAACATCCTTCAGGCCGAAACGGCAGGAATCGTGATCCTGGAGCCGGAGCAGGAACATGAGATTAGGCAGGCGCTCGAGACAAAACAGAAAGAAGAGGCAGAGATCAGCGTCAGGTCCGCTGACACGGGAAAGGCCATTGCATGGCTGAACGCCATAGACGGCCTGAAGAAGGAAATCGTCAATCTGGCCGATGAAGAGAGCAGGCTGCAAATCGATATCAACGCCTTTAAACCGGATCGCGACCAACTCAGCCGGGCTGTGAGCGCAGCGTCACTGGACGGCTCATACGCGACGCTTACGGCAGTTCGAAAACAGCAGGCGGATGACAGAAAAGCCTTGAAAGCTGAGGAAGAAGCTCTTCCTGGATTGGAAACCTCCTCCAGGGAACAGGCCGAGACGCTGCAATCGGCTGAACTGCAAACCGCTCGAGTAAAAGAGGAGCTGAAAGCTGCCGCGCCAGTATTGCGTAAGGTTCGCTCCCTCGATCAGAGACTTGCCGATCAGAAAAAGGCCGTTCTGGAAGTGGGCGAGAGCTGCCAGAAAGAGGCGGCAAAGATTGATGCGGACAAACAGGCCAGGCTCAAGGAGCAGGAAAAACGTTCCGAGGCCCGGAAAACTCTGGGACTCGTTAACGGATATCTCAAGGAGCACCCACGGGATGAATGGCTGATCAGCGGCCTGGCCGGCGTTGAAGAACAGTTGGGCGGCTTGCTTTCAAAGCAAAAGGAAATCGTTCAAAAAGAGGTCGATTTAGCCCAGGCCGAGAGAGCTCTGGAACAGGCGGCATAGTCACTCGATGACCGCCGGAGGCAGTGCGGCACCCGTAAGCAGGAGTTGGGCGAAGCATCAGAAAGGCTCCAGCAGGGCAAGGATGCGTTAAGCCGGTTGCTGGGGGGGAGGCTGTTGCGCGAATACCGCACCGAGAAGGAGACCCTGCTTCGTGAAACAGCCTTCCTGGTGAAAATTGCGGAGCTTGAAGATCACCGGGCCAAACTGGAAGACGGCAAACCCTGTCCGCTCTGCGGTGCAACCGAGCACCCTTTCGCGGCAGGCAATGTTC
>CAZOGT010000262.1:0-1499 GCA_964579015.1 uncultured Acidobacteriota bacterium
CATGTCCCCGTTTTGTGAAGATTCCCCGGAAGGGCTGAGGCAGAGGTGCATTGGAGGCTACCCTTGATTGACCCGCGGTGAATCGCTGGAGGTCCTTGACTCAGCCTGCATGGCCTATGACCACGGACGGGGAAAATGGCCGACAATGACAGTGGAGGAGAGAATCGGGCATGTAGAGCGCTTTACCTTCCTCATGCAGGAGAAAAGGGAAGAGGTGGTAAGGCTCCTGATGTGGGAGATCGGTAAAAGCCTTCCTGACGCGGAAAAAGAATTTGACAGGACCGTCGAATATATCAGGGACACCATTGGGGCGCTCAAGGACCTCGACCGGGTATCTTCAAGGTTTGTCATTGAGCAGGGGGTGATCGGCCAGATCCGGCGCGCGCCCCTGGGGGTGGTGCTTTGCATGGGGCCTTTCAATTATCCCCTCAACGAAACATTCACCACCCTGATTCCGGCCCTGATAATGGGCAATGCAGTCATTTTCAAGCCGCCGAGGATGGGCGTGCTGCTGCACGAGCCTCTGCTTGAGGCTTTTCGGGATTCCTTCCCGGCGGGGGTTGTGAACACGGTCTATGGAGACGGCCAGGAGGTTATCGGGCCTTTGATGGAGTCAGGGAAAATCGATGTCCTCGCCTTTATCGGCTCGAGCAGGGTTGCTGACATCCTCAGGCAGCAGCACCCCAAGCCTCATCGGCTCCGATGCGTTCTCGGGCTCGAGGCCAAGAATGCCGCCATTGTGCTCAAGGACGCCGACCTCGAACAGGCTGTCAGGGAATGCACCCTCGGATCATTCTCCTACAATGGGCAGCGCTGCACGGCGCTGAAGATGCTCTTCGTACACCGGGACATTGTCGACGCGTTCCTTGAGAAGTTTATCGAGGCGGTGGATAACCTGCGCTGCGGCATGCCCTGGGATCATGGCGTGCAGATCACTCCGCTGCCTGAACCGGGCAAGACCGGCTATCTCTCCGACCTGGTCCATGACGCCCTGGAGAAGGGGGCGGGCATCCTCAACCGGAAGGGCGGGAGGACTGAAGGGACATTCATGTTCCCGACCATTCTCTATCCGGCTGCTCCGGGCATGAGAATATACGCGGAGGAACAGTTCGGGCCGGTGGTGCCGGTCGCTTCCTTCACCGATATCGAAGAGCCCATGGAATACATTATCAGGTCGGATTACGGGCAGCAGGCCAGCATTTTCGGATCCGATCCCGCTGTGATTGCTGATTTGATAGACCCCCTGGTCAACCAGGTATGCAGGGTCAATATCAACAGCCAGTGCCAGAGGGGACCGGACACATTTCCCTTTACCGGGAGAAAGGATTCCGCTGAAGGGACCCTTTCGGTCTCCGACGCCCTGAAGGTCTTCACTATCCGGACCCTGGTCGCCGCTAAAGAGACCGGCGCGAACAAGGAAATAATAACTTCGATCGTAAAAGAAAGATCATCCCGCTTTCTTTCAACCGATTTTATTCTATAGCCTGAATTTGTTCCGG
>CAZOGT010000262.1:1599-4631 GCA_964579015.1 uncultured Acidobacteriota bacterium
AGATCATCCCGCTTTCTTTCAACCGATTTTATTCTATAGCCTGAATTTGTTCCGGCGGTGCTGAGTTCAGGCCGCCTTCCCGGGAGAACGATTCCGAAGCTGCAAGGGCCGCAGACAACACTGTCCCCTGTGACAAGGAAAGGTGCTGCAGACAACACTGTCCCCAGTGGCTTGTCCCCAGTGGCTCCCGGGACTGTGTTGCAATGTGGGTACAGAACACTGTCCCCAGTGGCGCCTGCGGCCGGGTGGGGGAAGCTCGGGAACTGAGATGCAAAAGGAGCAGTTAAGGATGAGGGTTCTTGGAAAGATGATTGCGCTGTCACTTCTTGCCATTGTTCCGGTCGTCGGAGGAGCCATCCCGGCCGGAGCCGCGGTTCTGGAAGGCGGCCTGGAGCCTTTTGCCGGCGAGGCCGGCAGGATCAGGATTTCAGGGGGGACCGCGCATATCCCGGTCATGCGCAGGGCCGCGGCCAGGATCATGCGCTTTAATCCTGATATCAGGATCAGCGTGGCCGGAGGAGGGTCAGGCGCGGGAATCAAGCAGGTGGGAGAGGGCCTGGTGGATATCGGAAACTCCGGGCGCAGGCCCACGGAGGCCGAGGTCCTCAAGTACGGGCTCACGGTCTTTGAGATTGCCGTTGACGGGATAGGGGTTATTGTCAATGCTGAAAATTCCGTCAAGGAGCTTTCATCTTCACAACTCAAGGCCATTTACAGCGGGGAAATAACCGACTGGGGGGAGCTGGGCGGCAGGAAAGGCCCGATTACGGTCTACACCAGGGACAATTCCAGCGGCACCAGGGAGGTGTTCCGCGATAAGGGCCTCCAGCGGGGGCCGATAACCGAAAGGGCTCATTTTGCGGTGTCCAATGGAGCCATGAAGGCCGCTGTTTCCCAGGACCCCAACGGAATTGGGTATGTTTCGGCCGGGTTCATTGACGACAGCGTCTCCCCGGTTGTACTGGACGGAGTCTCCCCTGACATTGACAGCATCAGGGAAGGCCGTTACGTCATCTCCCGGAAACTGTACTGCAACACCAGGGGAGAGCCCCGGGGACTGTCCCGGAAGCTGATAGACTATCTGCTGTCACCTGAAGGCCGGAAGATCATCGAGGAAGAAGGTTTCATACCGAACCAATGAGAATGGAATCGCTGGTGGAACGCTTTTTTTTGTTTGCCGCCGCAGGCAGCGCCCTGGCTACGGTCTCCGTGTTTGTATTCATGTTTTTTCTCGGCCTTCCCCTGGTGCTGGAGGGGCATTTTCTCGAGCTGTTCACGAGTCCCTGGGCTCCCGATCAGGGTGTCTACGGGATAAGGTCGATGATTGTCGGCAGCCTGGTCATTTCAGTGCTGAGCCTTATCTTTGCTTTTCCGCTGAGCCTGGGATGCAGTATTTTGACAGCTGTTCTGGCCCCCGGGGGAATGGGGCTGATTCTCCGCCGGACCGTAGAGTTCATGACGGGAATTCCGACCGTAGTGTACGGATTCGCCGGGATTTTTCTCCTGGTCCCCATTATCCGGAACCTGTTCGAGTATGGGTCCGGGATGTCGATCCTGACAGCATCCCTGCTCCTGGCTGTCCTGATAACCCCCACCATGGTCCTGGTTTTTGCCGACAGTTTCAATCAGGTTCCCGAATCCTATCTCAAGGCGGTGGACGCTTTAGGGGGAAGCCCGGCCCAGAAGCTCCTGTATGTAATTATTCCCTGCTCCTGGCAAGGCCTGGCTGCCGGGGTTATCCTGGCGACCGGCCGGGCCATGGGGGACACGATGATCAGCCTGATGGTGGCCGGGAACAGCATCGGCATGCCGGGATCCGTTCTGGATTCAGGCAGGACCCTGACCGGGCACATCGGACTGATTATGGCGGCTGACTTTGAGAGCCTGGAATTCAAATCGCTTTTTGCCTGCGGGCTTATCCTGTATCTTTTTACGTCGCTGATGGTCATGGCTGTCCGGGGCCTTTACAGCCGGAAAGGGTTTCGGGCCGCGTGATGAGGAGAGCAATGGCTGATAAACTGGTTTCTGTCTACTGCCGGCTCTGCGGATTTATCCTGCTTGGAAGTGTCGGGGTCCTTGTCGGTTTCCTGGTGACCAGGGGAGCGGGGGCCCTCAGCATGGAGCTGGTATTCGGGGACACCGCGCCCCTGGATGCCGTCCTGTTCCGGAGCCGGGTTTTCTACGGGCTTTGGCCGGCGATTGTTGGAACCCTTTTACTGGTTGCCTCCGCCCTGGTATTCGCCATCCCCGTGGGCGTTGCCGCCGGAATCTACCTGGCGGAATACGGGCGGGGCAGGGTGAAGCGCATCCTGAGCCTCTTCTTCGACATCCTGGCATCCGTACCTTCGATTGTCGTCGGCTTGTTCGGGTTTTCTGTAACGCTGTTTCTGCACCAGCATCTTTCAGGCCGGATCTATCCCTGCCTGCTGATTTCCGCCATGGCCCTGGCGTTCCTGGTGCTGCCCTACCTCATAAGGACGACCCAGGTATCGCTGGAAGCCATTCCGGAAAGCGTGAGGAAGACAGCCCCGGCACTCGGGGCTTCAAGGCTGCAGAACATCAGGCACGTGTTACTGCCTGGTTCCTATCCTTCCCTGTTGAGCGGGATCATTCTGGCAATGGGGCGCTGCGCTGAAGACACGGCCGTAATCATGCTGACCGGAGTGGTCGCGAGTGCCGGGATTCCGAGGTCCCTTTTTGACAATTACGAAGCCCTGCCGTTCCACATCTACTACATTTCTTCTCAATACGCCGACGCTGAAGAACTGGCGGGGGGCTACGGGGCGGCCCTCATTTTAATCGTTATCTGCATGCTGCTGTTCAGTTTTGCCTTTCTGATCAGGAATCGTTTTGATGCGCGGATAACCCGGATATAATGGGGACAATGCTGAATCAGGCAAAGATAAGGATCAGGGGGCTCTCTTTCTCATATTTCCGCAACAAGGTCCTGGCGGATGTGAGCGCTGAATTCCGTGAACACCGGATCACGGCGATTGTCGGCCCTTCTGGCCAGGGGAAGTCCACGCTTCTTG
>CAZOGT010000263.1:0-2495 GCA_964579015.1 uncultured Acidobacteriota bacterium
CCTCGGTCGCAAGCCTTGTCAGTACGGCGTCTTCACCGCCTCGCTACGAAAACCGGTGAGAAATGCGGGTTGGGCGCGAGAGGATCAATCAATGCTCGTCTTTTCGAAAAGGTAGCCTTCGCGGTGCAGCACCTTTAAATCGTCGGGTTTTCCGTCCTTGTTTATGTCAGCATTGACCCTGACCGAAATTTTCCGGTACTCCCCGTCCTTTTCCGGCTCTGAAGGGATATACCCCAGGGCATACCGGTGCCGTGTCAAGGCTGAGATAGACTGGAATATTCCCTCAAACTGCGAAGAAAAACGAGGAAAGAACGCAGTGCCTCCGGTGTACCTGGCCATATACTTAAGCGCGGCATCGCCCTGCTGCAGGTTGAGCCTGCCTTCCGCGGCCATGCGGTCCTGGTAACGGGCCCGGAAATTTCCTCCCAGGCTTACCGGGTAGATTACGGCATTGCTGCGCTTGACTCGATCAAGGGTTTCAGAGAGATTTTTTTTACTGAACGTGTTAAGTCCGGAAGACAGAACGATGATGGCCAGTTTCTGGTCCAGCTCCTCGGTACGGTCAAGGACATCCCACAGCGAATCATAAAGGTTGCTTTCACTGAATGCGGGGGCATTGAGCTTTCGCAGGGCTCCGTATACCTCGCCTTTGTTCTGGGTGAAGTCAACCAGGATCTCCGGGGAAAGGTCATAAGCCATAACCGCGAACCAGTCTCCGGGGCGCATCTGGTCTACAAACGTATAGGACGCCATGACTGCTTCCCAGAGAAACTCCCAGTAGACTGCTTTGCTGAATTCGGTGAGGAGGACCGCGGTAATGGGGCCTTCGACTGGTTCGAAGTAGGTTATTTCCTGCTTGATCTTATCCTCGTAGATTTCGAAGTTATCCCTGGACAGCCCTTTGATCAGGTTTCCGTCTTTGGTCTGGACAGTGGCATCAACCCTGACCATGCTCACGTCAACCCGGATCGCAGCCTGCCCGGCTGCCTCTGTCTCCTGTTCTTCGATCTGCTGCTCCTCCTGCTCCTCAATCGGCTGCTGGCCGAGGGCAGAAGGGGTCAAGATCAGGAGCAGAAGCAAACCTGTAATCGATATCAGTGCCTTTGACTCTACTTTAATCATCAATTTTATTATCTCAGAAAAAGAAGTTAACTAAAGCAAAAAGAGGAAGGTTTTGCGTGAATGAGGTCCGCAACGGCCGGCGGCAGGCCTCATGGCCGGCAAAAAACCTACGCCCTGGAGTGATAATGCTATATTTAAAGGATGAAATCTCTGGAAAAGGAAAAGATTGTAATTGAAAGGCTGAGGGGCTTTAGATCGGCGATCGTCGCCTTCAGCGGCGGTGTGGACAGCTCCTACCTGGCCTGGCTGGCTATAAGGGAGGTGAAGGGTCCGGTGAAACTGGTGACCGGAGTATCTCCCTCCACTTCGGCCCTGCAGAAGGAACTGGTCAAACGCTTTCTGGACACCCATGGGGGGGACCATGTGTTCCTGGAAACCAGGGAGATGGAAGATGACATGTATCGTCAGAATAGCCCGGAGCGATGTTACTACTGCAAAAGGGTGATCCTCGGCAGGATCCGCGACCTGCGGGAAGAGCTGGGGTCGGAGGTGCTTTTAGACGGCAGTAATGCCGACGACCGTCATGATTACCGGCCCGGGGCCAGGGCTGTTAACGAGTTTGGCGTTCTCAGTCCGCTGGCGGAAGCAGGGATGACCAAGCAGGATATCCGGGACAGGTCCGAAGCCCATGGACTGGACACCTGGGACCTTCCTTCCATGCCCTGCCTGGCCTCCAGGATTCCCTATGGGATTGAGATCACGGAAGAAGCATTTCGCAGGATTGAGTTGGCGGAAGACTTCATCCGGGGCCTGGGAATCCGGACCTTCAGGGTCCGGCACCATGATGACCTGGCAAGGATAGAGGTTTCGGCGGAAGAATTCAGTTCCTTTTTTTCAGTGGAGTTTATGGAAGCAATTCATCACCGGCTCAGGGAGATCGGATACCAGTACGTAGTTCTCAACATGGTTCCTTTTAAATCGGGATCACTGAATGAAGCAATCGTTTCAATTGACGATTGACGATTGTGGCATAAGCTTCCAGCTTATGAATTTGCCATCCGCCATTCGAAATGGGCAGATTGTGGCATAAGCTTCCAGCTTATGAATTTGCCATCCGCCATTTGAAATGGGCAGATTGGTCTTGTGCCGCGTGGTAGGAAGCATCCTTGCTTTCCTGCGAGCGCAAGCGAGCCGCAAACGTCGCACGGATTTCTCACCAGCCTACTACTGCGCTGCGGAAATCGGTTAGAAACGCGTGGGCTGAACACTACATCCTTTGGCCCGACCCCGATTTCGATACCGACCCCGACCCCGATTTGCAATCCTCATCACCCGCGAAAAACAGGGTGAATCCTGGAACCTAATGATTGACGATTGACGATTGGGTCCCCTATATTTATTCAATGACCAGAAAACCGATTTGTCTTTTCACC
>CAZOGT010000263.1:2505-4567 GCA_964579015.1 uncultured Acidobacteriota bacterium
ACAGTTATTGCACTTTCAGTGGAAAGTACATCAGTATTTGCACTGGATTTTCCATGGCCCCTCTTTTTTCCGCCAGCCGGGCTCCGGTCAGGGGGAGTGAAGCCATGGTGGTTAGCACCAGCCCGATCGCCACTGATGTCGGGGTCGAGATTCTCCGTGCCGGGGGCAATGCCGTAGACGCCGCGGTCGCAGTGGGATTTGCGCTTGCGGTTACTCATCCATCAGCCGGAAACATCGGGGGAGGTGGTTTCATGATGGTACATCTGGCTGAAGGCAGCAGGGAATTCAGCCTTGACTACCGGGAGAAGGCCCCCGCAGCGGCTTCCCCGGACATGTACCTGGACAAGGAAGGGAAAGTCATTGAAGGCTTATCCACCAATGGCTACCTGGCGGGAGGCGTGCCCGGCACGGTTGCCGGCCTCCACCTGGCCTGGAAGGAGTTCGGTTCCCTGGCCTGGGAGGAACTGCTCAGGCCGGCTGTCAGGCTTGCGGGAGAAGGATTCGTGGTCAGCCATGCCCTGTCCCAGTCACTGAAGAGGGCCGGCGGCAGGATGGAGGGCTATCCGGAAAGCCGCCGGATATTTCTTCGCGACGGGGACTATTACCGGGAGGGTGAAATATTCAGGCAGCCTGAACTTGCCCGGACCCTGGCCCTGATAATGAAGCAGGGCCAGGATGGTTTTTACCAGGGGGAGACGGCCAGGCTGATCGCAGACGACATGAGGGAGAATGGAGGGCTGATTACCCTGGAAGACCTGGCTGCCTATGAAGCCGGATTCAGGGAGCCTGTTCGCGGGATGTACCGGGGAAGGGAAGTAGTTTCCATGGGACCGCCCAGCTCCGGGGGAACCATACTACTGGAGATGTTAAACATCATGGAGAATTTCCCGGTAACATCTCCGGGCTGCAATTCTTCGGAGTTTATTCACCTGAAAGCAGAAATAATGCGACTGGCTTTCGCAGACCGGGCTGAATATCTCGGAGATTCTGATTTTATCAATGTTCCGGTCAAAGGGCTGACATCCAGGGAATACGCGGCCGGGCTGGCCCCCAGGATCAGGAAGGACTGGGCAACTCCCAGCAAGACTGTATATGCCGGGAAGCCTCCCGGGTATGAACCGGAGGAAACAACCCATTATTCGATTGTGGACAAGGATGGAAACGGGGTGGCGGCAACTACCACCATCAACTGGGGGTATGGTTCAGGAGTGACCATCAGGGGGGCCGGCTTCCTGATGAACAATGAAATGGATGATTTCAGTTCGGGAAAGGGTATCCCCAATGCTTTCGGGCTGTTGCAGGGTGAAGCCAATGCCATAGAGGGAGGAAAGCGTCCCTTGAGTGCAATGACACCGGCCCTGGTCAAGAAAGACGGGAGTCTCCGGATGGTCCTGGGAAGCCCTGGAGGCCCGACTATTATCAACACCGTATTCCAGGTGCTTCTGAATGTGGTTGATTTCAGCATGGACATCCAGGAAGCGGTGGATGCCCCGCGGATTCATCACCAGTGGATGCCTGACAAGCTCTACGTGGAAAAGGACGCCCTGGCCTGGGATGTGCAAAAAGCACTGGAGGAGAAGGGCCACCTGATCGAGGTCCGAAGCAGCATCGGGGATGCGCACTGCATAATGATTGACAGTGAAGGTGTCCGCCTCGGTGCGCCTGACCCCCGCAGCGACAGCAAGGCCGGCGGCTATTGAGCTTTCTCGCGCTTTTTTTTCCGGTCCCCTGAGCCCGGATTGCTCACCAGCTTGCTGCGGCGGCGGCGAATACATCCGTCCTGAACGCGTTGCGATCGCTCGGACTCCTCGACATACTGTCAAGGGGCTGGAGGAGCGGGGCTCATCCGATCAGGACAATGTGCAGGTCCATGACATTGGTACGGGTAGGCCCCGTAATGATAAGGTCTCCCAGGGGCTTGAAAAAGTTGTAAGAGTCATTCCTCTTCAGGTATTCCCTGACTGACATTCCCTGTTTTGCTGCCTTTACAAGGGTTTCCGGTGTGACTTTGGCCCCGGCCGCGTCAGTAGCGCCGGCCTTATCGCCCAGCGCTTCGATGGCG
>CAZOGT010000264.1:0-2561 GCA_964579015.1 uncultured Acidobacteriota bacterium
GGCGAGGCTGGGCCGTGCCTCCGGGACCGCGGAGATCAACCATTATCGCTGATCAATACCACGTAGAGTTTTTTCGGCCCGTGGACTCCCACGATCAGGGTTTTTTCAATGTCCGCGGTACGGCTGGCACCGGACATGATAATCTGGGCACTCCCTTCAGCCCCCGGTATAAATGAGGAGAAGAAGTCGAGGTGGTTGTCGACCAGTTTCCCGGCTGGGAGCAGGGCCACGTGAACCGGGGCCAGGATTGGCATAACCCGGCTTCCTTCCGGTCCGGTCGACTCAACAATGGACCCGGTTTCAGCTATTCCGGCTACGGCCTCTGAAACCGAAATCTCAATCCGGCCCATTTCCTCCCTGTTCCGGACAACATTGGTGAGGTTCAGCCTGTCATGAATAAGCCCGTCCTCGTGGAGGCTGCAGGTGAAGAAGTCTTCCGAGGAGATCTCGAAGGCCGGGGGATAGGCGCAACCTGTCAGGTCCAGGACCTGCTTCTTCTCCCAGGCCAGGGACCGGGCCTCGTTCTCCTGCAGGATCTGCTGGAGAATGGAGCGGAGCTCATTTTTTGATCCTGATGTAAAAAAGAGTCCGCCCAGCTCCTCAAATTCCTTTTTGAATTTTGCCGCCGGATCTTCGTAACCCGGGAAGATGGGGGGATGCTCAGGAAGGGAAAAGGTTTCTCCTCCCGCCTCGGCCAGCTTGATTCTCTTGAGCATTTCGTCACGGCCCATTATTTTCCCTCCTTGCGGTAGAGTTCCCTGAAGCTCTTCGGCGGAATCTCCGGCAGGTCCCTCTCCTTCAACCAGAGGCTGAGAGGCGGCGGGGCCAGGCCCTTCCGGAAAGCCGGCATAAGGCGCCGGGTGACGGCCCTTCCTTTGCGCCCGGAAAAGCCGTATCTTTCCGGATCGGAGAAAAACCAGGCCCAGAGCTTCATCATGATCCTTTCCGGAATCGTCCTGAAGGACCTGTTCTGCACGGCATCGGCCCGCAGCCGCAGCAGGAGGTCCGGCAGTTCAATCTTGACCGGGCAGATATCCCCGCAGGCCCCGCAGAGCGAGGACGCGTAAGGGTGATCAGGGGATTCCCCGGGTTGTTCCAGCTGGGGGGTAAGCACGCATCCGATCGGTCCCTGGTATACCGATCCGTAGGCATGCCCTCCAATGGACTGGAATACCGGGCAGGTATTGAGGCAGATTCCGCAGCGGAGACAGGTGAGGGTCTGCCGGTAATAGGGATCAGCGAGAATTTTACTCCTCCCGTTGTCAATCAGCACCAGGTGGAATTCGGTGGGGCCGTCGCACTCCCCTTTCCGGCGGGGACCGGAAATGAAATTGAAATACGAGGAGGCCTTCTGCCCGGTGGCGCTCCTGGTCAGGAGCTTGAGCATCACTGCCAGGTCGCGGGTGCGGGGCAATACCTTTTCAATACCCATGATGGCCACGTGCACGGGGGGCGTTGACATGGAAAGCCTGGCATTCCCTTCATTCTCAACCACCACGATAGACCCGGTTTCAGCTACGGCGAAATTGACCCCGGAGAGGCCCATGCCCGCGGTAAGGAATTTGTCCCGGAGGGTATTCCTGGCGGTCAGGGTCAGTTCATGGATGTCATCAGTGCGCTCCATGTTAAGTTTTCTGGCAAAGAGATCAGCCACTTCTTCCTTGGAGAGGTGCATGGCCGGGGTTACGATGTGGGAAGGCCTCTCACCGCCCAGCTGCACAATATATTCTCCGAGGTCGGTCTCCACGACTTCCACCCCGTTTTTGGACAGGAAGTGATTCAGATCAATTTCCTCCCCAAGCATGGTCTTGCTCTTGACCATCCGCGTCACGCCCTTGTCCCGCGCCAGTTTCAGGATGTACTCCACTGCTTCCCTGCCGTTTTCCGCCCAGACGACCTTGCCGCCGTTGGCCTTGACCTTTTCCTCGAGCTCGGCCAGGTAGAGGGAGAGGTTTTTGATGGCATGCCTCTTGACCTGCCGGGCATAGGAGCGGAGTTCCTCCCAGTTTTCGATCTCGGAGACCGCGGCGTCCCTGGATTTCAGGCTTCCAACCAGGGTGTGATGCAGGTTCTTCTGCAACTGCTGATCAGCAAGGGCTTTTTTGACGTTTGGCTTGATTTTGATCATTTCATTAACAATTCCGCCAGGTGCATGGCTTTGACCGGGTAGCCGTTCCGGGAAATGCAGCCGCCGATGTTCATCATGCAGCTGACATCCGTGGCGATGACGAATTCCGCCTTTGACTCAAGGATCCTGTTGACCTTTTCCTTGACCATGGCAGCGGAAACGTCCGCAAATTTCACGGCAAAGGTTCCCCCGAACCCGCAGCAGCGGGTGGAGTCTTCCATCTCTACGAATTCGATATCCCGGACGTTCCTGATCAGCTTTCGGGGCTGCTCAAAAATCCCGAGCTGCCTGTACTGGTGACAGGAATCGTGAAACGTGACCCGGTGCGGGAAGCGGGCCCCTACGTCCGATACCTTCAGGACTGAAACCAGGAAATCTGAGAACTCATAGACCCGTTCTGAAACCGCCAGGGCGTCACGGTATTCAGGTGAAC
>CAZOGT010000264.1:2571-4518 GCA_964579015.1 uncultured Acidobacteriota bacterium
TCGAAAAGCTCCGGGTAATGGCATTTGATCATGGCCGCGCAGGACCCGGAAGGCGAGACGATGTATTCCTTGTCCCTGAACACCCTGAGGAATTGCCTGGCGATTTTCCTGGCTTCTTCAAGGTACCCGGTATTATAGGCAGGCTGCCCGCAGCAGGTCTGGCCTTCATCGTATTCAACTTCAGCCCCCAGTTTTTCGAGCAGGTTGACGGAATCCAGCCCTACCTGGGGATAAAGCTGGTCAACAAGGCACGTCGCAAAAAAGGAGACTTTCATTCCTGGTCCTTTCAGTCACTATCGATGGTAATATAAAGCGGCCCGCAGGGATAGTCAATTGCGGCTGTGGTGCAGGTTCAAGACATAGGTAACAAAAAAGGTTCAAGACATAGGTAACAGATTTTCTATGAAAAGACTTGGGAATAATCTCAAGGGATGCCATGGAAAACGACAACTATGATCAATGAACGAACAAAATTTGCTTTACTAAGTCTTCAACCTGGAGTGAACTTCAGCGCCCTATGTGAAGAGTATGGGATAAGCCGGAGGATAGGGTACAAATGGAAAGCGCGTTTTCTGACTGATGGGATTTCCGGGTTAGTCGATCAATCGCGGCGACCTCTGCATAGTACTCAAAGGATCGAAGAAGGAATACTCTGCGAGATTGTAAGATTGCATGATGCCCACCAAAGCTGGGGACCGAAAAAGGTACGTGAACTCTACGCCCGTAAATTTGGTTCTGCCCCTAGTGAGAGCAGTTTCAAGAGAATCTTTGAGCGTTGTGGATGGGTCAAGAAGCGTAAGCGCAAGCGATCCCAGGATACCGGACGGATCCACAGTGGCTCCCGTGCCGAAAAGCCCAACGATATATGGAGTGTGGATTTCAAGGGTTGGTGGTATACCAGGGATGGGGAGCGTTGTGAACCTCTGACAATAAGGGATGAATACAGCCGATACATTCTGGAAGTAAGGATTTTACAAGACGCCACGGCAGCCTCAGTGCAAAGAGCTTTCGAGACAGTATTTAAGCTCCATGGTCTTCCAAAATGCATTCGCAGCGATAACGGCTCGCCATTTGCTGCTCGCAGTGCGGTTTTAGGATTGAGTCGTCTGTCGGCATGGTGGATGGCCCTTGGCATTGATTTAGAACGGGGACGCCCAGGAAAACCTCAAGACAATGGGGCACATGAACGGATGCACAAAGATATTCGAGATGAGCTGGAGTGCCATGCAGAGGAAGATCTGGTAAAACAACAGGCCGCTTTTGATATATGGCGCAACACCTTTAATCAAGAACGTCCTCATGAATCACTGTCGATGAAGACTCCCGCAGAGGTCTACTGCAACAGCCCCAGGATCTACGAAAAAACTCCGGCAGACATCCAGTATGAAGGCATGCAAAGTCGACGGGTGCAGACAACCGGAATGATCAGGTTCAATGGCAGTCAAATAATGATTAGCAGGGCGCTCTCAGGCTGGTCCGTGGGACTAAAAACGCAGGGTGATGGGACATATGAGGTCTACTTCGCTGGCTTAAGACTTGGTGAGATTGACAGCAGTAATGATTCATTCTCGGCAGCACCCTGCAGGGGAAAGCCTAAAAGATCAGACCTGAAAAACAGAGATAGCGCAATGAAGATAAACAAGAGACAAGAGTTGGGTTGAGGAATTTTTTCAAGGGGGAACTCAGCTGAGTTCCCCCTTGAAACGGCTCGAATCAATCTATCCTGTCGTAAACAGATAGTAGTGGAGTATGATTAACAGATTAACAACAAGGAACACGTCCCTTAAGACCAAAGTGTTACCCATGTCCTGAACCCAAAGTGTTACCTATGTCCTGATCGCACCCTTCCTGCCACAATCGTCAATCGTCAATCGTCTGCTCCTCCGCCCAGCGGTAAATTACCGGCAGCACAAACAGGGTCAGAAGAGTCGAAGTTGCCAGACCCAA
>CAZOGT010000265.1:0-579 GCA_964579015.1 uncultured Acidobacteriota bacterium
TCGCCTTTGAAGGGATCAGCGGGTCCATCGTTTCCCTCGGGGCACTGCTGCTCCTCGGTGCGTACCTCTACCGAACGGGCCTTAAGAAGAATTGACGATTGACGTGGCATAAGCATCCTGCAGTGGCATAAGCATCTTGCTTATGAACAGGCAGTGGCATGAGCTTCCAGCAGTGGCATAAGCATCCTGCTTATGAACAATCACAGTCTGCAGTGACCTGCGGGTTCTCTCGGCGTCGGAACCGAAATCGGGATCGAAAAAACAAATGCCAAATATGTCGCTGAGCTGCAAGACTTCGAAAGAGGTCCACCATAGGGCCGCATGATTTTCTCCTTTCCGGTGTCGCGCTTCCAGCGCTTTAATGGTGGGGGGTCCTCCTGGTTACTTCCTGCAGAATCAAGAAAAGAATAAGTCCCCCCAGGCTCAGCCATCCCGGCCAGTCGCCGTGCCGGCTGTAGAAGGAAGGGCCGCTGCCAAGAGGCACGTCGGCGACCAGGGCAAAGGCCTCTCCGCTCGGCGCTCCATTGCGCAGTGCAGTGATATGTCCGTAAGGATCAATAATTACAGACGCATAGGCGG
>CAZOGT010000265.1:594-4516 GCA_964579015.1 uncultured Acidobacteriota bacterium
ATTAAAACCGAGAAGCAAACCTCCCCGGTAAACAATAAAGCTCATTACCCAGGCAAGGCATATTCCGAGAAACAGTGATAAGCCGGCGAACCTCCATGAACCCGATTCAGTCCGAATCACGGCCAGGGTGGCAACGCACGGGGTGTAAATAAGGGTAAACACCATCAAACTCAACCCCTGTAAGGGTGTCAAATGGGCCGTCACCTGGCCGGCCAGGTTTCCCTCTCCGCTGTAAATGACTGCCATGTCGCCGATGACGATCTCCTTGGCAATGAATCCGAAAATAAGCGCAACACTCTCCTGCCAGTGAAGGCCGATCGGTTCAAAGAAAAAAGCGGTGCTTCTCCCCAAAATTCCTGCCAGCGTCCCTTCACTTCCTGTAGGCACATCTCCCGGAAAGTTGGTTAGGAACCAGACCATGGCTACCCCGGCAACAATGAGGGTGGTCGCTCGATAGAGAAAATCCCTTACCTCCATCCAGGAACGAAGCAACACTGTCTTCAGCAGGGGAAGGCGGTAAGGGGGCAATTCCATGATGAACGGTTCGGGCCTGCCGCCGAGTCGAAATAGCTTCAAGATTAATCCAGCCAGCAGGATTACCAGGAAGCTGCCCATGTAGAGCAAAAATACGATCAGCGGAGCTACTGAAGCGGTGAACAATACGGCCGAAAGGAACACGAATATCTGCAGCCGGGCTGTGCATAGCGTAAAAGGAATCAGCAGCATGGTCAATAACCGGCTGTGGCTGCCTGAAAGGATACGGGTACTCATAACAGCCGGAACATTGCATCCGTAACCCAGGAAGAGGCTGATAAAAGCCTTCCCGTCAAGTCCCAGGGCGTGCATGGCCCGGTCCATGAGAAATGCGGCCCTGGCCATGTAGCCGGTATCCTCGATCAGGGATATCAGGATGAAGAACAGAGCGATGATGGGGAAGAAACTGGCCACTACCCCTCCCCCTTCGATTATCCCGTCAACCAAAAAGTCAATCAGCAGCGGCGGCCAGGAAGCCGCAGCAAGGAAGTCTTTCAGCCATGCCTGCGCCAGGCCAACACCTGTTCCCAGCCACTCCTGAAGGGGGGACCCAAGGGCAAAAACACCCTGGAAAAGCAGGAACATGACAAGAAAAAAAAGAGGCAGTCCCGTATACCGGTGCATCAGGAAGTTGTCGATCTTCGCGGTAGATGATTCTGGAACACCCCCGGCGGTCTTCACAACCTCCTGCACCAGTCCGCGGGCCGAATTGAAGCGGCTTTTAGCGCAGGTGGTCACGATGTTTTCCTGCAGCACATTCTCCAGCCAGGCGCGCTTTTCTTCCGCTATCCGGGAAACAGCCTGCAGCTCAGGACGGCGTCGCACCATTCGCCTGGATGCTTCCCCTCCCTCCAGAAGCTGGAGCGCCACGAACCTCTCGTCGAGCTGACCATTGATCTCCAGGAGCGCCACCTCCCTGCCAAGTAGGGTGATCTCTGTTTCCAGTAAGGGAGGAAGGGAGATATGGGGGATACTGCATTTACGTTTACCCTGCAGAACTTCCCGGATAACCTTTCTCAGTTCCGGAATCCCCTCGCCGGTCTGGGCCGTTATGGGCACGACAGGTGTGTCAAGGTGCTTTGAAAAGGCCTCAAAATCGATCTGGATGCCCTGGCGCCGGGCCTCATCCATCATGTTGACCGCCAGGACCATGGGGATACCGCTCATGCATAACTGGAGTGTCATGCCGAGTCCCCTGTAAAGGTTCGTCGCTTCGACAACGTTGAGGATCAGGTCAGGAGGAGAATCGAGGAAATAATTGATGACGATCTCTTCTTCCAGGGAATGAGGCACGATTGAATAGGTGCCCGGCAAGTCCACCAGTTCTGCCTGCAACCCATCCAGGTCCAGGTGTCCAACCTTTTTTTCCACGCTGACACCCGCCCAGTTTCCAACCGTCTGGCTGGCACCGGTAAGACGGTTGAACAGGGTGGTCTTGCCCGAGTTCGGAATAGCGCTGATAGCGATTGTTGCTTCAGGCATGGTATGGATTCTTTTCCGAAGGGGCCAGCAGGATTTTTCGGGCCTCTCCACGGCCAATCGTTACCCGGGGGCCGTCCGGAAGCAGCAGGAAGCGGCAGGGACGGCCTTCGACTACCCTCAGTTCCGCGCCGACAGCCGCGCCAAGATCGGTCATCCTGCGCTGGAAGCCGATGCCGCCCTGAAGCTCCCGGATACGGTATGTTTCAGGGCCTGCCTTGACAACGGAAAGCGGAAAGGCGACCACCTCACATTCAAGAGCCCGGGCCTCCTCCCTTCGCAGGGCAATGCTGTGACCCGATTTCATGGCAAGCTCAAGGGGCCCTCCCAGGGGACCAATCCTGGCAATGGTCACCTCCATGCCCGGCAGAATTCCCATCTGCGAAAGCCGCCTGCTTACGTCAGGATTCACTCCCAGGGAGATGATGCGGCAAACGTTCTTGGCTTGCAGGATGGAGTTTTTTTCCATTATGACGCTCCGGAGCCAGGCACTGATTCTTTAAAAGATGTAATCCAATCGAATCGTTAAACCTGATAAATCATTTTTTATCGATGATTTAAAAAGAAGTTCCGCACGGTTCCATTGATGAAAGTCTAGATCAACCCGATATCAAATTCAACCCCGGGCTGGCCCGCATTTGCGTCAATCCGGGGCGCGGAGAAGCAATTCAGCCTTTTCCCGCCCGATTCATTCCGGTAGACTATCCTCCCATGTAAGCCAGTACCCTTTCAAGGTGTTGGTTTTGAGATGTTATCTGGAAATTCGGGTATCCCAAAGAGTGGAATATTTATGGCTAAAAAGAAAAAAAAGGTGAATCTTTTAAACAGTTTTTTATCAGTCGTTGAAAAGGTAGGGAATGCCCTGCCCCATCCGGCCACCCTTTTCTTTTTATTTGCCGTACTGGTTATCATTCTTTCCTGGTTCACCAGCCTTTTCAATCTTTCTGTTGTGCATCCAGGCACCAGGGAAATTATCAGGCCTGTCAGCCTGCTTTCCGTATCGGGACTGCACATGATCCTGGAAAACATGGTTGTCAATTTCACCGGGTTCGCACCCCTGGGGACGGTACTGGTCTCCATGCTCGGCATCGGCATAGCCGAAAGCAGCGGACTCATCGGTTCGGCCCTGAGGTTGCTGGTCTATTCAGCGCCGAAAAAACTGCTCACCTTTGTCATTGTGTTTTCCGGAATTCTCTCCAATACAGCCAGTGAGGTAGGCTATGTGCTTTTGGTACCGCTGGGAGCAATAATTTTCCTGGCCATGGGCCGCCATCCCATTGCCGGAATGGCAGCCGCCTTTGCCGGCGTATCCGGCGGCTACAGCGCCAACCTGCTCCTCGGTACCATTGACCCCCTCCTGGCAGGCCTCTCCCAGGAAGCGGCGCATATCATTGATCCCGGTTACCTGGTCAATCCGGCCGCCAATTACTATTTCATGTTCGTCTCAACCTTTTTTATCGCCATTGCGGGCACGTGGGTCACAGAAAAGATCGTTGTGCCGCGGCTGGGAGAGTACCAGGGGGATGAAAAACCGGAGCAGATTCGCAGTCTTTCAGCCGATGAAAAGAAAGGCCTGATATACGCTGCCCTGGCCTCCCTGCTGTTTACCATTTTTCTAGTAGTCGGCGTGGTACCGGAAAATGGATTCTTGCGCGATCCGCTGACGGGCAGCATCCTGCATTCACCCTTCATGAAAGGGATTGTCGCCTTCATTTTTCTTGGCGCGGCGGTCAGCGGAATTGCCTACGGCATCGGGGCGAAAACATACAAAAATGACAGTGACGTCATGAAAGGCATGGGAAAAGCCATGGAGACCCTGGGCATCTACATTGTCATTGTCTTCTTTGCCGCCCAATTTGTAGCCTATTTCAAGTGGACGAATATGGGGCTGATTATTGCCATTGAGGGA
>CAZOGT010000266.1:0-4510 GCA_964579015.1 uncultured Acidobacteriota bacterium
CCTGGGCCGTTCCATATCCGAAAAGCAGAGGCAATGCAAGAATAACCCCTGATGTCATAAGCAGCAGACGAATTTTCATAGGTAACCAACCGAAATAATTTATCGTGTTCACTGATTTTTCCTGAAAAAGAATTTTTCAGGAGGATTCCGCCTTTTGGGATACCTGGCGCTGCCAAACCCCGGGCAGCAGTAAAACGCATACCTTCGATGCCCTGAAACCCTGTTTGTACCTGACCTGTATCCCGTTCACTATTCTAAATTATAATACAGTATACAAATTACCCTTTCCAAATAGACCATTTTTCTCTATCTTTTAAGATACGATGGATAAAGCAAGCGAAAAAAAGATCAGGTTCAGATTATCCCTGGTTCTGGTGATTGCCATTCTGATATGGGGCGCCCTGTCAGGGGGAATCAGTTTTTATATCAACGCGCTCTGGTTTGAGTCTCTCGGGTACTGGGAAGTGTTCAAGATTTCCCTGATGGGTAAAGCCTGGACCTTTATTTCAGGCTTCCTGGCTGCCCTGGTGTTCCTCTCCCTCAACTCCGTCCTGGCGATCAGGCGGCCACAGGGAGATTTCTGGTTCAGGTCTGATTTCACAGAATTAGCTCACAGGGGTATCAACCAGTTTCTCAAACTGGGCCTGCTGCTGGTCGGCTTCTTTGCCGGGGGATTCCTGCAGACTCACTGGATGACTTTCTACAAGTACATTCACCAGGTCGAAACAGGAGACTTTGATCCGATATTCGGTAAGGACATCGGATTTTACCTTTTTTCTCTCCCGGTACTGGAGGTAATTTCCATCTTCAGCATTGCCATGGCGGTACTGGCCCTGCTCCTGACAGGTTTCCTCTATGTCATTAACGGGCATCTCGGCTATAACGGGAGAGTCCAGCTGACATCAGCCGCCAGGCTGCACCTTACCCTGCTGGCAAGCCTGCTGTTCATCACCCTGGCTTTCCGTTTCTGGGTACTGAGGTTCGAGCTGCTATACAGCCCCTCCGGCGCGTTATTCGGCGCCGGCTACACCGATCTCTATGCCTGGCTTCCCTGCTACTGGCTCCTGGTGGCCCTTTCCCTGGTAACAGCTATTCTGATCCTGGCCTCCTTCTTTTTTTCCACCCTGAAGCCGGCCGCGGCAACCGGCATAATATTTGCCTTAGTCTACCTGGGGCTGAATGTATACCCTTCACTGATCCAGACGTTTATTGTTGAGCCCAACGAGCTCCAGAAAGAAACCCCATATATCAGGAACAACATTCAGGCAACCCTGAAGGCATATAAGCTGGATACAATCGAGGCCAGGGAATTCATTCCCAGGGACTCGCTGGACATGGAATCTCTTGAACGCAATGAAGGCACGCTGAAGAATATCAGGCTCTGGGACTGGAGGCCTCTCAAGAACACCTATGAACAGCTGCAGTCGATCCGGCTTTACTATGAATTTGAGAATCCGGATGTGGACAGGTACGAAATCGACGGGGAGTACAGGCAGGTTCTATTTTCAGCCAGGGAACTGGAATTCAGCAGAATTGCGGAAAGCGCCCAGAACTGGATAAACCGTCATTTTATTTATACCCACGGCCAGGGACTCTGCATGAGCCCGGTCAATGAGGTCACTTCGGAAGGGCTTCCCGAATTCTTTATCCAGGATATACCGCCTCAGTCCAATGTTGACCTGGAGATAACCCGCCCTGAAATTTATTTCGGAGAAAAAACCGAGCATCCGGTGTTTGTGAAAACAAACCAGGCCGAATTCGATTATCCCATGGGGGACCGGAACGCTACCACCTTCTATGAAGCCGACCGCGGGATCCCGATTTCCGGATTCTTCAAGCGTTTGATTTTCGCATGGGAACTGAAGCTTTACCAGATACTCTTCACTGACAATTTTACGGACGAGAGCAAAATCCTTTTGCACCGGAGGCTTAATGACAGGATTCCGAAAATCGCTCCGTTTTTATCCTATGACGAAGACCCCTACCTGGTGATTCACGAAGGACGGCTCTTATGGATCCAGGATGCCTATACTGTCTCCAACAGGTACCCCTATTCCGAGCCTTTTCCTGAGAGAAGGCCCGGCGCGATCAACTATATCCGGAATTCAGTTAAAATTGTCATGGACGCCTACCTTGGAGATGTGACCTTTTACACGGCGGATAAGGAAGATCCGCTGATCAGGGTTTACCAGGCGATCTTCCCAGGGATGTTCAAGCCCCTGGAAAGCATGGATCCTGAACTGCGCAAACACGTTCGGTATCCGGTTGACCTGTTTGATATCCAGCGTGAAATCTACGGAAACTTCCACATGCAGGATCCGACCGTCTTCTACAACCAGGAGGATGTCTGGGAAATTCCGACCGAGGTGTACATGGGGGATGAACAGAAGATGGCGAGCTACTACATCATAATGACCCTCCCCGGCTCCGATGACGAGGATTTTCTCCTCCTGACCCCATACACGCCGAAAAAAAAGAACAACATGATTGCATGGATGGCTGCCCTCTCCGACGGCGAGAATTACGGAAGGCTGGTCCTCTACCAGTTTCCCAAGCAGGCCCTCACTTACGGCCCCATGCAGGTGGAAGCCCGCATTGACCAGAATCCCGACATTTCCCAGTTGCTGACCCTGTGGGGGCAGGAAGGGTCCCGGGTGATCAGGGGCAACCTGCTGGTGATTCCAATCGAGAATTCAATCCTCTATGTCGAGCCCCTCTACCTGCAGGCTGAAAAGAGCGAAATACCGGAACTGGCCCGCGTCATAGTTGTCTACAATAACCAGGTCACGCTTGGAAAATCCCTGGAGGAAACCCTCCACAGGGCGGTTTCACAGGCCACGGTGTCCCAGTCCCTGGTCCTGGACTCCGTTGTGGAAGAGGATTCTTCACCAGTGCCCGGAATCCCCAGGAACGTGCTGGAACTGGTGGAAGAGGCGCTCAGCCATTACATTTCGAGCCAGGAGTTCCTGAAGGAAGGCGACTGGTCCGCCTACGGCGAGGAACAGAAAAAACTGGGAGAAACGCTCGAGGAACTGAAGAAAACGGAATCCGGAGGGATAAAAAGGTAGAATTAGCTGACGCCCGCTGGAAAAAATGGCTGAAAGCGGCCTGTTACTGTTACCCTTTTTGCTGCCGGCCCGGGCCCAGGAGGCGCGGGGCGTGACCAGGCAAATAAAACGAGAACCGGAGAAAGAGGAAAAGCATGACGAATAAAACAGAAATTACCGAATCCAGAATACGTTCCCTGCAAACCATGGCCAACAGGCTGCGCAGGCATTCCCTGCTCTCCACAACGGAAGCGGGGTCAGGCCACCCAAGCACCTGCCTCTCCTGCGCTGAAATAGTTTCCACGATTTTTTTCCAGTTTCTCAGGTTTGATTTGAAGAATCCTGATTATCCAGGCAACGACAGGTTTGTCCTCTCGAAAGGACACGCCGCCCCGATTCTCTGGGCCGCCCTTGGTGAAGCCGGCGCTTTCCCTTTGGAGGAGCTGATGAACCTCCGCAAGATCGACAGTGAACTTGAAGGTCACCCCACGCCCAGAAGCCCCTATGTCGATGTTACTACCGGGTCACTGGGCCAGGGTCTTGCCAACGCTGTCGGAATGTCTTTTGCTTCCCGCCTCAACAAGGCATCCAACCAGATTTATGTACTCCTCGGAGATGGGGAAGTGGCCGAGGGGAGCGTATGGGAAGCAGCCTCCCTGGCCTCTCACTACCGTCTCAGCAATATTACTGCTATTGTCGACGTAAACCGGCTCGGCCAAAGTGAAGCCACCATGGCCGGACACAATCTTGATCTTTACAGCAGCCGTTTCAAGGCCTTTGGGTGGGATACCAGGATAGTCGACGGGCACAACATCAGGGAACTGATCTCGGCGCTGGAATATGCGATTGCAAACAGTGGCAGGCCTACAGCCATTCTTGCCAGGACCTTTAAAGGCAAGGGTGTATCTTTCATGGAGGATAAAGACGGGTGGCACGGAAAACCTGTCGGGGACCCTGAACTCCTTCAACAGGCCCTTTCCGAGGTGGGGGGAGATGAGCTTCCTTCAGAGAAACTCTCCCTCAGGGAACCTGAAAAAGGTTTGCCAATCGAAGCTGAACCCGCAGGCTATGCGGTGAGTTGCGATTACAGGCCTGAAGACAAGGTCGCCACCCGGCAGGCCTACGGAAAAGGGCTCGCCAAGCTCGGCAGGCTTAACCGGAAGGTGGTCGCCCTTGACGGAGACTGCAAAAACTCCACCTTTTCGGACCTGTTCCTGAAGGAGCATCCTGACCGGTTTTTTGAGTGCTTCATTGCGGAGCAGGCCCTGGTCGGAGCCGCGGCCGGACTGGCTTCCCAGGATAAGATTCCTTTTGCCTCGACCTTTGCCTGCTTTTTGACCAGGGCCTATGATTTCATCAGGATCGCCGGGATATCCGGATTGAATCTCAAGCTTTGCGGCTCGCATGCCGGAGTGTCCATCGGGGAAGACGGGCCTTCGCAAATGGCACTGGAAGACCTCGCA
>CAZOGT010000267.1:0-4509 GCA_964579015.1 uncultured Acidobacteriota bacterium
GGTTGAAGAGCGCCGCGTGCTGGAGGACCGGGCCCATGGTTCCGCGGGCAACTGCTGTGATTCCGTTTCCGTCTCCCGCAAATCTTCCTGAAAGGTAACCGGCAAGAAGATTGAGGTCTCCGGCCCTGATTCCAACCAGGCTTCGTTTAAGCTGCATGGCCAGGTACCAGATATTGTAGGCTCCTCTTCCCACCTTGAAGTCCCATGCGTCCCCGGTAAAACAGCCCGGCCCCATTTCCCCAAGGCCAACCAGGTCAGGCGCCAGGACAGCGTAGCCTTTTTTCACGATTGATTCGATTTCACCTCCCGGACCGGCGGCTGCCGCTTTTCCCTGGGGATGAAGGTAGAGCAGGGCCCGGCCGGAACCTTCTCCATCGGGAATGAAGAGCAGGAAGGGCACCGGGTAACCGCCCTCGCCTTCGGCGAAATACTTCTCGATTACGTATCCGTCCCTGGCCAGGCGCCCGGTAAAGACAGGGGAGGCCGGCTCCCCGGGACTCCGGTATCCTGCAATCTCTGCCACCTCCTTTAACAGGTTGTCCGGCTCCCCGGACGACATCATTTTCAGGCCGTCAGCCCTGATTATTTCGAAAATGGTTGTCTCGTCATATGAAGTAACGACCTGGCCGGTTTTGGTAACCCTGATATCTGCAGGGTCAAGCCTTTCCACTTTTTCATCCCTGCTGGATCCCGGCAACTCCAGGTGTTCCTGGAAAAAGGCGTACATGGCTTCCCGATTTCTGACGGTAGAAGCATGGGGGGCGTCATCTTCAACCATTGCGACAGCCCCGGCTTCACCGAGGGCGGTCCAGGCTTTCCTGGCCCGCGCATAGGTTTCCCTGGCCCCCTGGATACTGAAAAAGTCCCTGGTAGTGGTGATAATCATCGTGGGTTTGGGAGCCCTGGCCAGAAGCAGGTCGAGCTTATCAACGCCTTCCGCTATTCCATGATAGAAATTCTGCTCAGCGTCCTGGGGGCCGATCGATTCCAGCAGCCTCCGGTAAGTGGTGATGTAGCACTCAGGAGCAGCGGCAAGGATCCGGTCATCCATGGCCGCGATGTATGACGACTGGGTTCCGCCGCCCGACCTTCCGGTTATCCCAATCCGTGAAGAATCCACCTCAGGGCGGGTTTCCAGGAAATCGACAGACCTGATACCGTCCCATATCATGTATTTGGCCAGTGAAAGCCCGGCCAGAAAGGCCTGGGTGCCAGGATAGGAATGTTCCCTGGTCGGACCGCCGATGGACGATTCACCAAAATCATCATCCCAGTACTGGTAACGTTCGCCCTGGCCGATCGGGTCAAAAGCCAGCACCACAAACCCCTTTCTAACCAGGTTCAGGATTACCCACTGATAGGCATCACTTCTGAATCCCTCTACGGAATGTCCGCTGCAGTAAATTACAGCCGGAGCGTTGTCAGCTCCTTCAGGTATAAAGAGCCCTGCTGTCACATGATACCCGGGCATGGATTCATAAACCACCTTCTCCATCCGGTAATACCCTCCGTCATAGATGCCGGTTATTTCCGGATTGAGCGGTGTTTTTTCGGGAAAAGGGCCGATTACCCGGCGGAGTGCTTCCCGGGAATTCTCTCTCTGCTCAAGCCAATCCTCCCTGGTTTCGAGCCTGTCAAGCTCCTTATATTTTTCATCGAGGAGGGAAAAAGCCTGTTCAGACAGGTAATTATACAGGCTATTGGCAGAATCCTTATGTGTAAGCCAGGACTGAAGGACTTCAAGGTCCTGCGAAAAAACCGTCCCCTGGAGGCAGGTTAAAACGGACATGGTTAACAACAGTTTAAACAAAGGAAAAACCAATTTTTTCAAGTTCATAATTTTCACCTCGACTGTTTAATCATCCTTATTATCTCGGGAAAGGTAATTCTCTTTCCATACATGAGAAGGGCAAAGGAAAAAATCTTTGCGGTCGCCCATACAGCCAAGCCTATGGTAAAAACCAGCAACAGGATACTCAACCAGATTTCCCATGCGGGAGGGGGCATGACATTGATCCGGGCGAGCATCACCAGTGGGGTAAAAGGGGGAAAGAGGCTTAATACCCTGGTGACAGGGGCCGAAGGGTTCATCACTGCGTAGAAAGTAGCCAGAAAAGCGAGAACAAAAGGCAGGATTGCCGGGAGAAGGGCCTGGCTGAGTTCCTCCACGCTGTTGCAGGTAACTGCCAGGGCGGCAAATAGGGTGGAGTAAAGGATATATCCCAGTATAAAGAAAATCGAAAAGTAGATGATCATCTCAAGGCTCAGAACCCGGGAGAGATCAATCCCTGAGGCAGAGGCGGCGGCAAAAACCGGAAGCATGTAGACAGCCCCCACCAGGGCGCATCCCACCCAGACTGCCAGCTGGGTAAGCCCGGAAAAAAGAACTCCGCCAATTTTTCCGGCCATGAATTCCAGGGCGGTGACTGCACCGAGAACTACTTCTATCAATCTGGAAGATTTTTCTTCCACCAGTACCACCGCCATGCCCTGCCCATTTATCAGAACAGCCATGTAAAGGAGCGTGGAAAAGGCAATGGTGCTGAAAAAAGCTATTTCAAAGCCTCCCTCGGACTCACCCTTTTTGGTTATTGAAACTGTTTCCAGCCTGGCCCTCTGGATACGTTCGACCAGCTCAACTTCAACACCAGTTCCTGAAAGCAAATCCCTGAGCAAAACACCCCTGATCCGGGCCTGCAGTCTCTCGGACAGCAGGAAATTACCGGTTTCCCTGGCGTAGTAGGCGGCCTCGGCTTTCAATTCCTCTCCGGATGTAAGCACCAGGTAGCCATCAAGTCCGCCATTAAGGACCCTCCGGTTCATGCCTTTCCTGAAATCCTCTCCGGCCCGGCCGGCGCTGATGACCTCTGAAATGCTTATTGAGGGGGATTCACTCTTTTTCAGGGCGGAGGCTACCGAATCACCCATGCCGGTCGCAACATCAATGACCGCGATCCTTAACGTCTCCGGTCCTGTTCCTGAAAAAAGCAGTGGCAGAAAAAGGAGATATCCGACCATCAGCAACGGCACCAGGATGGTAGTGAGAACAAAAGCCTTGTTCTTGACCCTGGCCAGGTACTCCCTTCTCATGATCTGATAGACATGGCTGCCGGAAATCATCAAGCTCTCCCCTGCTGAACATCACCGCCCATGCCGGCATGGGCTCCTACTTTTTCCAGGTAAATCTCCTCGAGGCAGGGCTCTTCAACCACAAAGGAGTCAATAACGGCCCTCTTGAGAAGTTCCTGCAGCAGCGCCTGGGTATCCGCTTCCTTATCCAGCTGCAGGCGTGCTGAACGTCCAGAATCATTCACGCGGATCACCCCTGGAAGTCCTTCAAGGCAACCGGCTGATCCGTTGCGGTATTCAAGGGAAACGGAGTTTCTTCCATAGGAAGACTTTATCTGGGAAAGCCTCCCATGCAGCACTCTCTTTCCCTGGTGTACCAGTGCAATGGAATCGCACATGGCCTCAACTTCCTCCATCCGATGCGTAGAAAGAACGATAGTCGCGCCCCGGTCCCTCTGCTCCAGCAGCATAGATTTAAGCATCCTGGCATTCACCGGGTCAAGGCCTGCAAATGGCTCATCGAGCACAATCAGCTCAGGTTCATGCATTACCGCGGAAGCAAACTGAATCTTCTGCTGCATCCCCTTGGAAAGCTCATTGGTCCTGGCTTCAGCCCGGTCCTCAAGCCCCAGTTTCGCCAGCCACTCTCCGGCCCTTTTTTTGGATTCACGGTAATCCAGCCCCCTGATGGCTCCCAGGAAAGCCAGCTGCTCCCTTACTTTCATTCGCGGGTACAGGCCTCTTTCTTCAGGCAGGTACCCAATCCTGGATCTCTGGGCAAGGGGATTCCCATCGCCAAAGACCAGGACTTCCCCGGCATCAGGATTAATGATCCCCAGGGTGATCCTGATGGTAGTGGTCTTTCCTGACCCATTGGGTCCAAGCAAACCGAAAACCTGGGAATTCTCCACCTCAAGATCGAGTCCGTCGAGTGCCCGGTGCCGGCTGAAACTCTTGGTCAGGCCGCGGCATTCGATGATCATATTTTTCACATTCCGAGTCTAACCTCTGCCGGGACAGCGGACAAGAGGAGAAGGGGAATTTTGTACAGGCGGCGGGTTAAAAGTGAATTAACAGACCGCAAACCCACCACCATATTGCCTGGCCCGCATTTCTCAATGCTTTTCGCAGCGCACTAGCAAGCTGGTGAGAAATTCCGGCTAGATAATGACTGCGCCGGAATCGAGCATCTTTTCCCTGGCTCTCCTGCCGTCCGCTTCATTCAGCAATATCTTCTCGTTCCGGGTCATTTCACGCCTCCATCTTAAGCTGATAATTCAAGGTGCGGCCCCGGCCCTGACCTCCTCCTGAAACCGGTCAAGCTCCCGACTCACCTCTACCTGGTAGGGCGGATCTGCCGGGTCAAGCGCAGTTACCGAATCGGGAAGCAATAGTATCTCCTTCCCGGCATATTCGCGGGATTCGGCAAGTCCCACCCTC
>CAZOGT010000268.1:0-4506 GCA_964579015.1 uncultured Acidobacteriota bacterium
CGGCATCATCGCCCGAGTCGTCATCGGCATCATCGCCCGAGTCGTCATCGGCATCGTCGCCCGAGTCGTCATCGGCATCCTCGCCTGAGTCGTCACTACTGGAACCTTCCACTTCAATATGTTTGGCCAAGACAGCAAGACTCGGTGTCAACACACCCTTGATCTCCACCTCGGAGCCAATCTCAGGGTTTCCTTCGACACGGGTCTTTTCATCCTGGAGCACCAAAACTGGAACGGCCGATTCTCCGTCCTTGCTTTCAATAGAGACCAACCACTCACTTTCACCAATTTCGACTATAACAGCGTCAAACTCCATCAGGATGTAGTTTTCTCCTGGAATTCCGGTTTCAATTTCAGTCGCCAGTAGTTGGGAATCCTGCGCATATCCCTCAACCGTTATCATCTGGCCAACCTGAAGCTCGTCACAACTTAGCAAATCTCCATCAGAATTCTCGATTTCGGTTTCTGTATTAAACTGGACCTCAAGATCCAGCACAACAAGCAGCCCGAGACTACAATCAATGCTTTGCAATGACCCCTGGAGGGTGAAATCATTATCGTTTCGGACAATCTCCAGTTCCTCTACATATAATCCGATATTAGAAAAAACAGCCTCGATTTCAAGGATCGTTCCATCAGGGAGAGAGACTAAATCCGCGGGCAGTAGAATCACTCCGCTTTCATCGTCTATCTCTGTATCACTGTCAACAATCAGGTCAATCGTCTGTGAAGAAGTTGCGTTAACCGTGATGGTCCATTGACCTTCGACTGGGCCGTATACTCCCTGCAAGGGAGCGACGAATTTCAAACCGGGTTGGTCAGCTGTTAAAAAGCTGACACTGAACAAAAGAATCCCGGAAATGGCTGATAAGCGTTTGAAAATCTCCATTATTTTTTAATCCTTCCTTTTTGGTTGCGCCTTAGCAGGGCTTAGACGGGAAACCTGATTTATTGAAAACAGGCAAATTGTATTTCCTGATGCTTATGTATGCTCCAGAATCTTTCCGGTTTCATCAACTCAGCCTCCACTGCAATGATTGGACACCAATCCCTTGAGAAGGCCTGAAGATTTCCTGCTTTTGTCAATATCTCTAGAATCCCGAGCACGGGAGGATTAATCCTATTCTTCGTCTTCTTCCTCTTCTTCCTCGTCGTCGTCGTCATCGTCGCCATTCTTGTTCTTGTTGGGTTTCAGCTCGATTTCCAGTTCGTCTGAATCACCTTCTGCCAGTGTGGCGGTAATGGTTCCTTCCCCTTCCAGGGTTAGAAAAACAATCTGGACGTCGACAACTCTCTCTCCCTGAGGCATGGTGACTTCGGAATCTACTTCTATCTCAAGTTCGGGGGATAAGTCAGTTGTCAAAGGGATGACAAGGTCTTCCGGGGCAACGCCATGCTTCAGCATCAGCTTAACAGTCCGCGCTCCCTGGGGAGCAGATCTTATCTCACCAGGGGCCCAATACACCTCCAACTCCCTCTCCTGTCCTTCCTGTTCCTGTTCTCCTTCATCATCGTCAGCCTCTGCGTCTTCAGCAATGATTTTTTTCGCCAGGACCGCCATTTCAGGAGTCAGGATTCCGTTAACCTCGACTTCGGTGCCAACGTCAACGACTCCTTCGATCTGGGTATTCTCATCCAGGACCACCAGGACCGGGACAGGCGTCTTTTCCTTGCCTCCCCGAATCTCCACCAGCCACGCACTGTCTGCCATTTCGAGGACCACGGCGTCGAATTCCATCAGGAGATGCTCTTCTCCCGGGACACCGACTTTAATCTCTGAAGCCCAGAACTCTGAATCGTAGATCTTTCCCCTTAGGTCGGCAAACTGGCCGACGGCAAGGTCACCGCAGCCAAGCAGGTCGCCGTCAGCATTGGTAATTTCAGTTTCGTCATCCAGGTTAATGTCGTAGCCGAACATTGTGATTATACCAAGACCGCAGTCGACGCTTTCCAGCTCCCCGCGGAGCTCAAAATCCCTTTCATCCTTAAAGACTTCCACTTCACTGGCATAGAAACCAGCCTCGGTGAAGTTAGCCCTGATCTTCAGGATAGTACCCGCAGGCAGGGCGGCCAGGCCTTCCGGGGTCAGGGGACCTCCATGCTTTTTCTCGATCTCGGAATATTCATCAAGGATCAGATCAATGGTCTGTGACGAAGTCGCCATGACTGTAAGGGTCCACGGGCCTTCAGCCGGACCGGAAACGCCCTCCATGGGGGCGACAAACTTGAAACCCGGAAAATCGGCCATCAGCACACCAAGGCTCAAAACCAGTACCGCCGTGAAAATCGTTATCTTCTTCATAAATCTTCCTCCGTGATGATCTCCTGCGATCATGTATTCAAATTTAATTCAATCGTCCGCTCCCATTATCGCCGGAAATCTGATATACAACGGTGACTCCCGTCACCCTTGCCAGAAATTCGTGCCGGGGACGCCGGCCCTGCAAAACCCGGCAGTCCGCGCATTCGCCCGGATTTCGGTGAAAGGATGGAAGGGGTACTAGGAGTACCAATCAGGGGCTGAAGGAAATCACGATTTCGGACTTGATTGATGCAAACACTCAGCGTCGGCGTCGGTATCGGCGTCGGTATCGAAAAATTGATGAGACGGCCTTGAATCCTTGAGGTCCGGTCTACCGGTCGGGGATTCGACCCCGATAGCGCACCCGACCCCGACCCCGAGATGCACGAAACCCGGTGAAAAATCCGGTTTAATTGAAGTCGGTTTTCCTCAGTATCCGTCCGGGCAGAACTCCGGTGTAATTACCATTTTCAAGGACCAGCTCCCCATTGACCACCACGTATTCAATCCCTTCAGGAAACTGGTGAGGAGCTCCAAACTCCGCCTTGTCAATAACCGTGTCCGGATTAAAAACCGCCAGGTCCGCTTTCATCCCAGGCTCGAGAAGCCCGCGGTCTTTAATCCCAATCTTCTCGGCATTGAGAAAGGTCATCTTGCGGATCGCCTCCTCCAGTGAGATCACCTGCTCTTCCCGGACGTATTTGCCGAGAATCCTCGGAAACGTCCCATACCAGCGGGGATGGGGTTTGCCCTCTCCCAGCGGCCCGTCAGGGCGAACCGCTGAACCGTCCGATCCAAAAGACATCCACGGCCGGGCCATCGCGTACTTGACGTCCTCCTCGCTCATCAGGAAGTAAACCGCGGGCACTGAACCGCCTTCTTCCAACAGCATGTCCCAGACCGCATCAGCCGGGCTTTTCCCGGTCATCTCAGCCACTTCGGCTACGGTCTTCCCTTCGAACCGCTTATTTTCTTCAGTCTTCACCGACGCCACCATGCAATTGTCCCATTCCCCCATTGCCAGGTAATGATTGAACCAGTCCGGGATGCCCTCCATGAGATCCTTTTCCATACGCTCGCGGCTTTCAGGATCAGCCAGGCGCTCCAGCATCCGGGAGGTTCCGCCTTCCATGGCCCAGGGGGGAACCAGGGCCACGAGGTTGTTCTGCCCGGCAATATAGGGGTACTGGTTTCCGGTCACTTTCAATCCCCTGGCGCGGGCATCATCGATTAGGCCGCAGACTTCAGGCATTTTCCCCCAAAGCCTCTTGTCGGCGATCTTCATATGAATGACATCTACCGGAACCCCGGCCCTCTCCCCGATTTCGATAGCTTCCCTGATCGAATCCTGGATTCCGATGCCTTCAGAGCGGATATGGATCGAAAAAATTCCCCCGTAGGGCTCGACTACTTCAGAAAGCCTGACCAGCTGTTCAGTTGTAATGTAGGTATTGGGCGGCACCAGCAGGGCTGTGGAAAGCCCCAAAGCGCCATCTTCCATCGCTTCCTTGACCAGGGCTTCCATTTCAGCCATCTCTTCGGGTGTCGGGTCGCGGCTGTCTTCTCCCAGAACGCAGAGGCGGACCTGGGTAGCCCCCACGTAGGACGCCACGTTGACCGCCACTCCGTTCCGCTCAAGGCGGTCGAAATACCCGCCCAGGGTAGACCAGTCCGCTTCGAGTCCGTAAGGCAGGTCCGCAGGAGCCCTTCCCTTTATCGGTCCGGCGGAAAGGGATTCTCCCAGGATCTCTGTAGTAACCCCCTGGTGAATCTTGCTGAGCGCGCTCCCGTCAGCCAGCAGGGGCCAGTCGGAATGGGTATGAATGTCGATAAAACCGGGACTGACCACCAGGCCGCCGGCGTCCAACATTCGCCCTGCCGAGGACTTCTCAGCCTCGCTGAGTTTGCCGACCTTGACAATGGCGTCATCCCTAACCGCTACGTCGGCCTGGAAACCGGGGCTTCCGGAGCCGTCGATCACCAGTCCATTGACTACTACAAGGTCGTAGGCTTCCACCTTTTCACTAGAACAGGAAGAAAGCATGAAAAGCAGCGGGAGGGCCGCAAAACAGAGAATAAGAATCTTGCTGGTTTTATTGGTCATCTCAATTATCCTTTGCACCAGTTGCACCTTGGTTGGTTTCCTGCCCACGAAAAAAACGTTTTACCGGGAAGAAGACTCCCTGAGTCTAGCACCAGGCATG
>CAZOGT010000269.1:0-4504 GCA_964579015.1 uncultured Acidobacteriota bacterium
CATAGGCCAGTACCAGTTCGTCAAGCTGGCTCCAGTCATAATCGACCACCCTGTCCTCAAATTTAACGGTGAGTTTCTGCTCTTCGTGTTCAATGCCGACGACCCGGCCGATGTCGCCGTTAAAGACATCCTTCTCGTAGTTATTGACAATCTGCATCACCTTGTCACCCACCCGGAAGGTAGTTCCGAACATGGTCAGGGAGGGGCCCGCGGGATTCAGCAGGGCCTGCAGTTCCAAATTCAGGTTCGAGGCGCCGAGATGCCCCCTGACCATCGGGCAAAGGACCTGGATATCCCGGACAGGGTCCATCTTCCACCTGGCCGGAATCCGTTCCCGGACCAGCTTCTTGATCAGTGCCACTCCTTTTTCAGGATCGTCACAGTCAATGTGATAAAAATCATCAAGGTGGTCCCCGTCATTATTCTCCGGGGCGCGCAGCCGGGGCATTCTCCCCCGGTTCACAAGGTGGGCATTGGTAATGATGCTGCTTCTGGCAGCCTGCCTGAAGACCCTGTCGAGCCTGGCAACCGGGATCACCGAGGAATCGATAATATCCCGGAGAACCTTCCCCGGGCCGACAGAGGGAAGCTGGTCCACATCACCCACGATCAGGAGGGCTGCCTGAGGCGGCACAGCCTGTATCAGCTGGTGGGCGAGGGGGAGGTCCACCATTGAAAATTCATCACAGATCACCAGGTCACAATCCAGGGGATGGCTGCGGTTGCGGGTGAAACGGAATCCGACCGGGTCGAACTCCAGCAGCCTGTGGATGGTCCTGGCCTCCATCCCGGTGGTCTCGCTGAGACGCTTCGCCGCCCTCCCGGTCGGAGCGCAAAGCCTGATCCTCATCTTCCGGGCGGCAAAAATCCTGACAATGGAATTGACCAGGGTGGTCTTCCCTACTCCCGGCCCCCCGGTGATGACCAGCACCTTGGAATCCATTGCCTTGAACAGTGCCCCTTTCTGGGAATCAGCCAGGCTGATGCTCACCTGTTTCTCCACCCATGCCAGGGCCGCCTCCCGGTCCCTGATAGTGCAGGGATGCCTGCCGGACAACAGCCTGCAAAGATCCGATGCCAGCTGTTTCTCGGCACGGTAAAGGCCGGCGGGATAGACCAGTTCTCTACCTCCATGCTTCTGCGCGACCAGGCGGCCTTCAGCCAGAATCCTGTCCAGGGCTTCCCTGATGATCTCCGGGGGAATGTCGAGGAGTTCGCATGAATCCTCTTCCAGCACCTCCCTCGGGCAGGCACAGTGGCCCTCATCCGTGAACCTGCCCAGGGTGTATTCAATTCCGGCACAGGCCCGGGGCAAGGAATGCGGAGGGATACCGAGGCTTGCGGCAATGTCATCAGCTGTCCTGAACCCGATTCCCCAGATATCCCGGGACAGCCGGTAGGGGTCCTCCTTGATCAGGCCCACGGCCTGGTCTCCGTAATATTTGTAGATCCGGTGCGCCCGAGAGGAACCCACCCCGTGGCTGTGGAGGAAGAGCATGATGGCTCGGACCTTTTTCTGTTCCTCCCAGGCCCCGGATATCATGCCCAGCCGCTTCGGCCCGATCCCCGGGACCTCCGCCAGCCTTCCAGGCTCATGCTCGATGATCCTGAAGATATCCTTTCCAAAGGCCTTAACCATCCGGGAGGCGGTTTCAGGCCCTATGCCCCTGATCATTCCCGAGCCCAGGTACCTGGTCATCCCCTCCTCGGATACCGGGGGATAGGAAACAATTGTTTCAGCCTTGAGCTGCAGCCCGTGCCTCGGGTCACGGTGCCATTCTCCCACGGCTTCAAGAACCTCTCCCACGGCTATCCCGGGAACACTGCCCACCACGGTAATCTCCTGCTGCCGGCCCTCGGCCCTGACCTTCAGCACGGAAAACCCATTATCCGGATTATGGAACGTGATCCTCTCCACCATTCCGTTTACGGTTGTTTCCCTGCCGGGCAGGTTCTCGTGTCTTGTCATTGATTTCATGCCTGTTTGTGGCTGCAGGATACACCGGGACACTGAAATCCGGACAGCAGGACATTGTGCTACCGGTCCGGGCGAAACAAAAGAAAACGGCAGCCCCAAGACTCCCATTCCCCGCGCGCCGGAATTTTTTCCAACAGGTCACGCCCGGTTCATGGCCTTCTAATTTTTTCAGGGGAAAGATTTACCCCATGTTCCACGAACCAGTCAACCCGGCTCATTATCCCCCTCACAATCTTCAGGTCCCGCCTGGACAGCTTTTCTCCTCCCAGCATTCTTCTAAGTGACAACATAATGTGGGAAGGGTTGCTGCTGCTCAGGAAACCGATATCGAGGAGGGTCTTCTCTATATGGAGAAACATCTGCTCGCGTTCCTCCTGGGTTGGATACTCTGCACCGGGGAGATAATCATCCCCGGTCTCCGGATGCTCCAGGCAGGTGAACAATTCGTAGCAGATGATCAGGACCGCCTGGGAAAGATTCAGGGTGGGAAGCTCAGGGCTGGCGGGAATATTCACCAGGTACTGGCAGGAGGCCAGTTCAGCCTCGGTCAGCCCGCCCCGCTCAGGCCCGAAGACGATGCTGACAGCAGAATCCTCTGCAGCCTTCCTGGCCAGGGGAGCGATTTCCCCCGGCAGATACTCCCGGGCCCTTTGACGCCTTCCGCGCCGGCACGTGGTGCCCACTACGAGAGAAGAGCCGGACACCGCCTCCGCAAGTGAACCGAACACCGGGGCCGAGCGCACCATTTCCCAGGCATTGACAGCCATGTTGCGGCTCTCTTCCGTGTGGATCTCCTCGGGGTTGACCAGCCGCAGGTCCCTGATTCCCATGTTCATCATGGCCCGGGCGGCGGAACCGATATTGCCTGCGTACATGGTGCCGACCAGCACGATGCTGATGTTGTCCAGAGCAGAATCTTCCATGATCACCGACCGGCCTCGCAGAACCTGCGCAGGCGTGACAGGCCTTCCTCGATTTCTTCACCGGGCACCGCGTAGGAAAACCTCAAATGTCCCTCGGCCCCGAAGGCTGAGCCGGGTACCACGGCTATGGCCTCCTCCTCGAGCAGCATCCGGGCCAGTGCAACGCTGTCCCGGCACCCCTTGATCCGCATCAGCCCCCTGGCATCAGGGAATACGTAAAATGCGCCTTCAGGCTTCAGGCATTCAATGCCGGGGAGGTTGTTAAGGCCTTCGGTTATCAAGTCCCTCCTTATCCGGTACTCATTTATCCTTCCGGAGAGTTGCTCCGGATCCTCATCAAGAACCGCCATGGCGGCTTTCTGGGAAATGGAAGACGGGTTTCCGGTTTGATGGCTCTGGAGGGCGGTCAATCCCGCTATCAGGTCAGGCGCCCCGACCGCGTATCCGATCCTCCACCCTGTCATGGAATAGGTCTTGGAAAAGGAGCCGACCACGGCCAGTCCCTGGAGGTCATCACTCCAATGCCTGAGAAATGAAGTCTCCCCCGGGGGGGAATCCTCGTAGCAAAAAGAATCGTAGGTCTCGTCAGATAACAGGAAAACGTCATGTTCCCTCGCAAAGCCTGAAATCTCCCGGAAGTTCCCGTACCCGAGTACCGCACCGGTCGGATTATTCGGATAATTGACAATCAGTCCCCTGGTCCGGTTATTCAACCCGGCTTCAAGGTCGGATTTGAGGGGAACAAAGCCCTTATCCATTCCGGCATCAACGAATCCAGGTTCAGCACCAGCCAACCTGACGGCTTCAGGAAATGTGACCCAGTAGGGACGGGGAACCAGCACTTCGTCACCTTCTTCGAACAAGGCCCCGCACAAGTTGTAGATCGCCTGCTTGGCCCCGCAGGTTACTATTACGTTGGAGGCATTGAGTTTTCTTCCGGTCCGCTTGCTCAGGTGTTCGGCGATAGCCTCCCGGAGCGGCAGAATCCCGGCAACTGCCGTGTAATGCGTAAAATTCCGCCGGATCGCTTCGATAGCTGCATCTCCAGCCAGGGCCGGGGTCGGGAAGTCAGGTTCGCCGGGGCCAAAATCAATGACCCTGACTCCGGCCTCCCTCAATGCCTGGGCCTCCTGCATGACAGCCGCTGTCTGTGAAATCTCCAGTCTGCTGACCCGCTGAGAAAAACGCATCAAAAAAGTTCTTTTCTGAGAATGGACCTGGCCTTGTCAACGTTCTCCAGCACTTCTTCCGGGGTTTTCTCAGTGGCCATGGCGACTTCTTCAGAAGTAAAGCCTTCCAGTGAATAAAGGACGAATGACTCCCGCAAATCCACGGGGAGTGCGGCAATGGCCTTCTGCGCCCTTGTTTCAGCCTCATCCCTTTCCATCAGCTGCTCCGGGTCGGAAATGGAATTATCCTGGAGCAGATCACTGATATGGAGAGACTCGTCCGGCTGATAGAAATTGAGATATTCATCCTCCCACTGCTTTCTTCCACCGGCTGAATCCTCAACATGGGAATCATGCTCGTGCATCTCCATATCGCTGATTCTCTTGTTGAGCAGCTGCCTGGCCACTGTCAGCACCCAGTGATCCAGGTATAT
>CAZOGT010000270.1:0-246 GCA_964579015.1 uncultured Acidobacteriota bacterium
CTGGAAGCTTATGCCACCTATGATTGTTCATAAGCTGGAAGCTTATGCCACCTATGATTGTTCATAAGCTGGAAGCTTATGCCACAATCGTCAATTGAACCGCTCCCACTACACCGCCTCGATGGTTGAGGGTGGCTTGGTGGCGATGTTGTAGGTTACGCTGACCACGCCGGGAACCCGGGCGATGATGTCATTGGCCAGACGGGTCAGGGTCACGAAGGGCAGGGGCGTCGGGCTGGCCGTCCT
>CAZOGT010000270.1:256-4490 GCA_964579015.1 uncultured Acidobacteriota bacterium
GCCGGTGACCGCGTCGGCGCTGTCCCAGCAGCGGACCTCGATCTGCTGCCCGAATTCCCGCTTGCCCTCCAGCATCCCGGTTACCCGGTCCTGGTGCAGGATCGCCATGTACTGGAAAGCCCCGGTGCCCTTGAGCTCGTCCTCCACGATCGAGGTGGCCAGGCGGACCGTGTCGAGCCGTTCTTCGGTCACCTCACCGATGATCCGGGCGGCCAGGGCCGGCCCCGGAAATGGAATCCGTTCAAAGAGTTCGACCGGCAGGCCGGAGGCTTTTCCGACCTTCCGCACCCCGTCTTTGCGAAGCTGGATCAGGGGTTCCAGGATCCGGTATCCGAAGGCTTCCTGGGGATCGATTCCGAGCTGTTCGAAAACGTTGTGCTGCCGCTTGATTCCGGCCACGGTCTCGTCCACGTCGGTCAGGATAGTGCCCTGCAGCAGGTGCTTTGCCCCGCTCTCCCGGACAATCCGGCCGAATACTTCCTTGTAGAAGGTCTGGGTCACGGCCTCCCTTTTCTCCTCCGGATCCGTGATGCCTTCCAGCGCCGAGAGAAACTCCTTCCGAGCGTCAACAACCTCGACTTCAATCCCGAGGCCGAGGAACAGGTTTCTGACCCTCTCGGCCTCCCCTTCCCGCATCAGGCCGTTCTCTACGAAAACCGTGCGCAGGTTCTTTCCGAGGGCCTTGTGCCCGAGCATGGTCACCACCGAGGAGTCGACTCCCCCGGAGAGGGCGTTGATCGCGGTGCCTTTTCCGACCACGGAGCGGATCATGTCAACTTTTTCTTCAATGAATGATTCAGTATTGAGTTCCTTGATTGTAATTTCCTTTTTCATGGAATCAATAGTAGCTCGGGATGGAGGGGCATGCAATTCCAAATTTCAGGTCCGGGGTTAAAGCAGGGATGCTTCCTGCCACAATCGTCAGTCGTAAGCGTCCGGGGCCTGATTTCCCTGTTGGTATGCCGCCCCATCCCTGATATCATGGAGCTTCGGGACGGAATTCCGTCCCGGCGGGCAGGATGATTGCTCAAGGGATAAGAATTTTTAACCATGAGAGGATGAATAAATGCACAAGAGTATGATGGATATGTACGATCTCACGGGTAAGGTGGCAATTGTAACCGGTGGGTCCCAGGGGCTCGGGGAAAGCTTTGCCCGGGGACTGGCCAAGGCCGGGTGCAACCTGGTACTGACCGCCCGCACCCTTTCCAAGCTGGAGAAGGTTGCCGAGGAAATGGTCCATTACAAAGTGGAGGCCCTTCCGGTGCGGATGGACGTCAACAAGCGGGAAGACATCGAAGCCATGGTCAAAACCGTTGTGGAGAGGTTCGGGAAAATCGACATCCTTGTCAACAACGCCGGGATCTCAGCTGTCAACGAAGCAGAGAACATGACCGACGAAGAATTCCAGAGCGTCATCCAGACCAACATCGGGGGCGTGTTCCTCTGCTCCCAGATCGTGGGACGCCGGATGCTGGAGCAGGGAAAGGGAAGGATAATCAACATCGCCTCCATGTACTCCTTCGTGGGCGCCAGCTACGTTCCCCAGGTCTCCTACACTACCAGCAAGGCCGGGGTACTGGGAATGACCAGGGAAATGGCGGTGGAATGGGCCCCCAGGGGCGTGCAGGTAATGGCCCTGGCCCCCGGGTTCTTTCGCTCCGACCAGACCATCTGGGCCTTTGAGCAGAACAAGGAACTGGGGGAGAAATTATTGGCCCGGGTCCCCATGGGCCGCATGGGGCGCCTGGAAGAGCTGGAAGGGACCATTGTCTACCTCGCCTCCGAGGCTTCCGGCTACATGGCCGGACAGACCCTTTCCCTTGATGGAGGCTTCCTCTCCTGGTAACGGTTTCATTAAATAAATCACAAAGACAAGGATTTGACACATGATCAAAGTAGGCATTATCGGAATGGGCATCAGGGGCAATCTCTATGCTGAAACCATTAAATACAACCCTTTCGCTGAAGTCACGGCCTTTGCCGAAGGCAACAAGGTCCGTTTGCAGGAAGCCAGGGACAAGTATAAGGGCGGGGCCTACGAGGACTTCAGCCGGATGCTCGAAGAGCAGAAGCTGGACATTGCCATTGTCGCTCTCCCCGATCACCTGCACAAGGACGCGGTTCTTGCCGCGGCGGACGCCGGGTGCAACCTGCTGATCGAAAAGCCGCTCGCCACCTCCTATGCGGATGCCAGGGAAATGGCAGCGGCGATCCGTAAAGCCGGTGTGAAAGCCCTGGTAGGCTACGAAAACCGCTGGAGCCCTGTATTCATTACCGCAAAGGAGGCTGTCGAGGCCGGGGAGCTCAAGGATATACAGCTGATCCAGGCTAAGCTGAATGACTCGATCTTTGTGCCCACCAAGATGCTGGGCTGGGCCTCGGCCTCCACAGTGGGTTGGTTCCTCTTTCCGCATACCGTTGACCTGGCCCTCTGGCTCACGGGGGGGAAGGCGGTTTCAGTCTACGCCGTGGGCCAGAAAAGGGTCCTCAAGGGCATGGGCCTCGACACCTACGATTCCCTTTCCGCCACTGTCCGGTTCGAGGACGGAATGGCGGCCACCTTCAGCTCTTCCTGGATCTACCCCGAAAGCATTCCGCTGATCTATGACATGCGTTTCGAGGTGCTTGGCTCAGGCGGGGCCCTGGAGGTGGACCTCCGTGACCAGAACATTCACAAGATGACTGACCGTTACTCTCATCCGCCTACCCTGGGCCGTGACATCTACGGAAAGCCCCTCGGTTTCGCCGCCGAAATGCTCAATTCCTTCATCGACAATATTCGTGAACAGACCGACCCGATGGTAGACCTTGATGATGCCCTGGAGGGAGTGAAGATTGTGGATGCCATCCACCGGGCCGCTGAAACGGGAGAAATTGTGACCCTGGATTAGCCCGGGATCAGGAATCCGGCAAATGGTTTTCTCCGCGTCTTGGCGCCATTGCGTTCAAAAACAACGCAATGACGCTGAGGCCCAAAAAAGCGGGGATTACAAGAGGCGCTACCCCTGGCCCATCAGCAGCATTTTTTCAATGGTTTTCCTCTGCAGTTCCTGGATGATCCTGAGCTGGCCGCGCAGCTGGGCGACCAGGCCGCGGACGGCATAGGTGAAGAAGTCGGACATCTGGGTTCCGGAGCGGTTGGCCCGGTCGAGCTGCCGGAAATACTCGGTCCTGGTCTGGGCGTAAAAGATACTCAGCAGCTGGGCCGCGGCTGGTGTAAATCCTGCCTCCAGCAGAAAGCGGTACTCAACCAGCCTGGCAGTGCGGCCGTTTCCGTCTCCGAAGGGGTGGATCCATACCAGGTAGAGATGGGACGCGATCGCGGTGAGGATGGAGTAGGGTTTTTCCATCCCCATCGGGAACTCCAGGCCGTTGATCCAGTCGCAGAATTGTTCGAGGAGTTCCTCGCAGTCCCTGGCTGGTACACTGCGTGCTATTCCAACGACCACCGAATGCCTGCGCAGCTCCCCTGGCACTGCATCCTCCCTCTCTTCAAGATTTCGGAGGACGTGGCTGTTGTATCCGCGGATCTCATCAAGGGTCAGGTGAGAATATCCGTTTTCCGGCTCAATCATCGAGGCTATCAATTCGCTGGCATCCACGATATTATTGATTTTCTGTTCGGGAAAGAGTCCCGGGGGAGGGATTTCCAGGTCGGCATGCAGGTATTTTCGGGCCTCCTCCTCCGGTACATCCTTGCCCTCCACCTCGACCGATGCCAGGGCTCCCTTGATCAGGTAGGCAGTGTGAAGTTTTCTTTCAGCTTCAGGTTCCATCGGGGCGCCGGCAATGGCTTCACACCTGGAAACCGCCTCTCCCAGGCGCATCCAGGTATCCCGGTCCAGATCTCTCAGGTGGTGAGTAAAATCAATCCATGGCTGCGTGTTTCTTTGTGGCGACATAGTATTCCTGTTCTTCCTAACCATCAATAATGTATCCAGTTATACATAATTGTTACTTTAATGAATTAATGTATGACAAGAGGGAGGATGTTTCAAGGGGAAATAGAAGAGGAGTTTTCTCATTTTTCGCGGGTGGGGAGTATTCTAGATCGGCGTCGGGGTCGTAATCGAAATAACGAGCCGCCCCTGAATTTTTGGGGCCCGGTCTGTCGGCCGGGAATTCGACTTTGGATAGCGATACCGACCCCGACTCCGAATACTTCGGTTGAGGACGGTATGGACCATCAACAACAGGGAGAATATCGTGCGCCAGGGTGAGTACCGAGACT
>CAZOGT010000271.1:0-1372 GCA_964579015.1 uncultured Acidobacteriota bacterium
CAAAAACCTTCTCTTCAGCCTGTTTACTGACTATACCGACTCGCCCTTTCAAAACGAGGAGCGGGATCAGGCCCTCATCAGCCAGATGGTTCAAGGGGTCAGAGGACTGAATGATCGCTACGGCAATAGCTTTTTCCTGTTCCATCGTGAACGCTCATGGTCTGAAAGCGAGCAGAAATATATCGGATGGGAAAGAAAAAGAGGGAAGCTGGAGCAGTTGAATGAGCTGCTCGACGGGAGCCGCCCTGATTATGACGGGAAGTTGATCCAGGTCGGCAGCCTCGATCAACTCGATGCCATCCGTTTTGTGATTACCCTTGACAGCGATACCCAGCTGCCGCATGGCACGGCCCGCCGGATGATCGAAACGCTGGCACATCCATTGAATCAGCCAAGATTCGATTCATCAGGCAGGCTGGTTCCGGGAACCTTCAGCATTATCCAGCCACGGGTCACATCATCGTTGCCGAGCAGCAATTTTTCGATATTCAGCCGTCTGTTTTCGGATTCTATCGGCGTTGACCCCTACAGCCGGGTGGTGTCTGATGTTTATCAGGACCTGTCCGGTGAAGGGTCATATCATGGCAAAGGCATATACGATGTCTATGCCTTCAACCGGATACTGGCCAAACGCTTCCCGGAAGACCTGATCCTGAGCCACGATCTGCTTGAGGGGGCGCATACCCGGGCCGGGCTGGCCAGTGATATTGAACTGTATGATGAATTTCCCCCGGACTACCTCAGTTATGCCGGGCGCCTGCACCGCTGGATCAGGGGAGACTGGCAGATTGCGGCCTGGCTGTTTCCCTGGGTCCCGCTGCCGGACGGAGAGTGGGGCAGGAACCCCCTTTCACTGTTCAGTCGCTGGAAAATTTTTGACAACCTGCGCCGCAGCCTTGTTCCAGTCTCCAGTATCATGCTGCTGGTCTATTCCTGGATGGCGGGCAGCAGTGCTGAGATCACGTCGCTCCTGCTCATCAGCCTTTTTCTGTTCTGGCCGGTGATTTCCCTTATCCTTGATCTGTTTACCACCCGCAGCGGCCTGAAAAACTTCTCCCTGTCGCCTCTTCGCCGCGGCGTGGTCCGGACGGTTGTCGAGGTCGCCATGATGCCGCACCTGGCACTGATTACGGTTGGAGCCATTTCCCGGGTTTTTTACCGGCTGTTGATTTCACATCGTAAACTGCTCGAATGGAGGTCATCACAGATTGTTCATTCCGGCACCTTGTTCCGGCGCAGGTTTCTTCTTGTCTCTCTTCTCTCTGTTTCGTGCCTGGCGGCTGCGCTGGGCTGGCTGGTCTACAGCCAGCCGCTGCAAGGACTGATGTTCGCAACCCCTTTTACCATCCTCTGGCTCCTCTCCCCGCTTATC
>CAZOGT010000271.1:1382-4482 GCA_964579015.1 uncultured Acidobacteriota bacterium
GTCAACGCGGGGACATCCTGGCTGCCTCCGGATAATTACCAGGTTTCCCACCAGGATCAGGTTGCCATGCGGACAAGCCCGACCAATATAGGTCTCTGGATGCTCAGCCTGCTCGGCGCGCGGGACTGTGGGTATGTCAGTGACACGGAGGTGACAGAACGGCTTGCGAAGACGATGTCGACCCTCTCTAAACTGGAGAAGTATGAAGGACACCTTTTAAACTGGTACGACATTTCAAATCTTCATCCGCTCGAGCCTCGATATGTTTCATCAGTCGACAGCGGCAACCTGCTGGCGGCCATGTGGACCCTGGAAAACGGATTGAAGGAGATGGCCGAGCGTCCGGTTTTTGATTCTTCGGTTTTTTCCGGATTTGTTGATTGCGGCAGCATCCTTCAGGGCCTGGCCCGCGAGGAGAAGCTTGACAGCGAAGCCCTCAATGAACTCGACCGGCGGCTTGCGACATGGCGCCGACTGCCGGATCAGCCCCTGTCACAGATCCTGCAGGTGATGGACGATGCCGCGGCCATGCCGGATCTGCTCGAGGCAATCAGCATCTCTTCCAATGAAATAAGTGATGTAGGTTGCTGGTGCGACGCACTCCTCAGCCAGATAGACAGTGCCATGACAACAATCAGCACTTACCTTGGCTGGATTGTCTGCCTTCTTGAGGTCAAGGAAGAGGACCTGTCACTGCCGGTCAAATCCTTCCGCGAAATACTGGGGCAGGAGCTTCAGGCCGTGCCTTCCCTGTCTGAGATTGAGAATGGCGATTTCCGCTCCAGTCCGATTTTCCAGCTGGTTCGGGATTCGGCTCAATCACCGTCCCTTATTGACCGGGTAGTAAAATCGCATGAAGAATCGCGCCTTGCAGCCGCCAGGCTGGCCGGCCGGATCTCCGCACTGGTGGAGGCGCTCGATCGATTCGGTAAAGCAATCAATATGCGCTTCCTCTATGATCCGGAATGGAAGCTGTTTGCGGTTGGCTACAATGTCTCGGCCGGCCGCCTTGATGGTTCGTTTTACGATCTGCTCGCAAGCGAAGCCCGGCTCGGCAGTTTCACCTCGATTGCCAGGGGCGAAATCCCGATGGATCACTGGTCCTCCATGGGCCGCCCGCATGCCATGATCGGCCGCCATCGGGTATTGATGAGCTGGAGCGGAAGCATGTTCGAGTACCTGATGCCTCTGCTGCTGCAGCATTCATACGACAACTCCCTTTTACACCGCGCGGTTTCCAGGGCTGTGGACATCCATATCCAGTACGGGATGAAGTGGAAGGTCCCCTGGGGCATGTCCGAGTCGGCCTATGGAAATCTTGACATTGACAAAACCTACCAGTACCAGGCGTTCGGCGTTCCGGAACTCGGCCTGAAGAGACTGATAAAAAGCCAGTTGGTGGTTGCCCCTTATGCCACCATGCTGGCCATCGGTGTTCGCCCCAAAGATGCCGTCAAAAACCTGAAATGGCTTGAAGATCTGGGCCTTTATAACGAATACGGTTTTTACGAGTCGGTCGACTTCAGCCGCAAAGCGAACAAGGGCGGCGAACAAGGGGTTATCGTCAAGGCCTACATGGCACATCACCAGGGGATGGGATTCATCTCGCTGATAAATTTCCTCCAGGATGATCTGTTTCGCAAAAGGTTTCATGCCGATGTCAGGGTAAAGGCTTTTGAGCCGCTGCTCCAGGAAAAAATCCCGACGCTGCCTCCGTTGCAGCTCCCATCGTCGCGCAACAAAACAGAGGTGGTTGTCGATACCGGGGGTCTCGAGGATTCCGGCAAGCGTTTCATGACACCGCATACCGCGATACCCAAGAGTCGTCTTCTCAGTAACGGCTCTTTTAACCTGATGGTGACCAATACCGGTGGAGGGTACAGTCAGTGGAACGGGATGGAGCTTACCCGTTGGCGCTTTGACCGGACCGCTGATGTGTGGGGGAGTTTTCTCTATATCTATGAAGAGGAAGAGGATCGCATCTGGTCTGCAGCCTACTATCCTGCCGGTCGGGAGCCGGATGATTACGAGGTTGAGTTTGCCCTGGATCGAGTCACCTTCAGCCGCACCGATTTCAATATCCGAAGTGTGATGGATGTGATCGTCTCGCCTGAAGACGATGTCGAAATACGGCGGCTGTCATTGACCAACCGATCTGACAGGCGGCGAACGCTTAGTCTGACCAGTTATTTTGAGCTTTCCATGGCGGCCCACAATGCCGACCTCCAGCATCCGGCATTCAACAAGTTGTTCATCCAGACAGCAGCCCTCTCTGACCGGCATACGCTTCTGGCTAATCGCAGGCCGCGAACTTCCGAACCGGCCGATATGTTCCTGGCCCACTGCATTGCGGCCGATCCCGCTGAGTCGCCGTTTGAATTTGAAACCGATCGATGCCGGTTTATCGGCCGCGGCAATACCCTCGCGCGGCCTGACGGGGCGGTTGCCGCGCCGGGCAACAGCCAGGGTTTTGTCCTTGATCCTGTGTTCAGCCTGAGACGACAGGTCACACTCAAGCCGAATCAACGCTGCGAAGTCTCCTTTATCCTGGCTGTTGCCCGGACGCGTGAACAAGCGATTGCTCTCGCCGATAAATATTCGGACGCCCGCCAGATTGACCGCGCCATGGATTTTGCCTGGCGAAAGGCTCAGATCGAGTTGCGCCTGCTGCACATCCAGCCGGAAGAAGCACGCTGGTTTCAGCAGTTGGCCAACCATCTGCTTTTCCCCACTCAACTCCTGCGGGCCACTTCTGATCAGATCGAGGAAAACCGAAAGGGACAATCCGGGCTCTGGCCCTATGGCATTTCCGGTGATCTGCCGATTATCCTGGTGACGATTGCCGAATCCCGTGATCTGAACCTTATTCGCCAGCTGCTGCAGTCTCAATCCTATATGCGGGTACATGGCTTTGCCGCTGACCTGCTGATCCTCAACGAGGAGGAGGGGAGCTACGAACAGCCCCTAAAGGAAAAACTGATCAAGAAATTTTTGAGTTTTGTAGGAGTTTTATGACTAAACTTCACCAACACATTGGTCCTGATAAAGATATTCCTGCTGGAGATATAGGTGTTGGTAAAAGAGAAATCGGCTATTTGTT
>CAZOGT010000272.1:0-2465 GCA_964579015.1 uncultured Acidobacteriota bacterium
CGGAAAGGTGTGCCAGCGTGGAGAGGGTGTCGTTTCGCACCGGCCCGTTCCGCAACGAGCCGACCCGCCTCAAAGACCGATATGAGGGTGATGATCTGTCAAACCCCGACCCTGATAACCCCGCCCCTCCGGCCATCTATCATATTGACGATGTGGTGATCAAACAGGAAGGATTGAATCAAGCCCCTGATCAGGCCCGCCTGCAGCAAAAATGATCGCCCGGCCGGTTATGCATGGTTGCCCCCGAGTTTTTCTGACACTATTCGCGCAACCTGGTCAAGGTCTTCCTGGGTATCAACGCTTATCCCGTTGTAGCCATCCCGGATTTCGACCATTCGAATCCTGTACCCGTTTTCCATGGCCTTCAGCTGTTCCAGCGACTCGGTATTGCAGAGCGGCGTGTTCTCGAAGGTGATATACCTCATCAGGAATTCCTTCGTGTAGGCGTATATGCCGATGTGCTCATAGGCGGCAAAGGTTTCACTGTTCCTGGGATAGGGGATAAGCGACCGTGAAAAGTACAAGGCGTCGTTGTTTTTGTCTGACACAACCTTGACCACGTTGGGATTTTCATACATTTCCCGGTCACGGATCCGGTAGCATCCGGTTGCCATTACAACACCAGGGTCACCCAGCAGTTCCCTGGTTATCTCGTCGATGATCCGGGGCTGGATAAGCGGCTCATCCCCCTGGATGTTCACTACTATTTCACATTCCAGATCCCTGGCCACCTCCCCTATCCTGTCGGACCCCGAAAGATGTGCGCTGGAGGTCATTTCGGCATTCCCGCCGAAACCACGCACCGCATCCACTATGCGCATATCGTCGGTTGCGACGATTACCTGTTCCAGCAATTCGCACGCGCATGCCTGCTCATACACGTATTGAATCATGGGCTTTCCGCATATTTCCTTGAGCGGCTTTCCGGGAAGCCTTGATGATCCGTATCGTGCCGGAATAATCCCAACTGCTTTCATTGCTTATTCTGTCCTTGAAAAATTGCTGTAAAGTCTTGATTGAGCGGTAATGCGGCCCCTGTCTATCGGCCGGATCTCCCGTACCAGCCATTCTCTCATCTCTTTCCCCTGCTCGGTCTGCTGCGGATGGCTGAGAAAATCGAGCTCCACGTTGAGTTGCCTGCAGACCCTTACAGCCAAAATCGGCCAGATGAAGCCTATATCCCCCACAACGGGAATACTGCTTTCAAGCCGGGAAAACGCTGACATTTCCATGCGAAACGGAATATTGGTGAGCTTGGTCTTGGGGAGGCCCTGGTCGACAGCCTGCTGCACCGAACCTGTATTCTTCTCAGCATCCCATGCTTTTCTCAGGTTCTCGTCCAGGTCGAATCTAATCAGGGTTTTATCCTTCAGGCTGTAGGTTTTATACCCTGTCCAGTCAGCCCAGATTCCATGCCCGGTATAAGTTTCAAAAGGCCCGTCGTGAATCTCCTGTGTCAACACGACCGCTGATTCAATGATTACCGCCGCACTGTCAAGCATATCCGCGATTCTTGCGCTGCGTTGAGACGTAGGAATACTGTCTCCTATTGCCATGCCTACGGCTCCCCCGCCGACCAGTTGGGGAATGCTGACCAGCACCGGCAAGCCTTTTCCGGCGCCGACGCCGATCATGGTGCGCTTGTCCGCGCCCCAGCCGGCAACCACCTCAAACGGCAATCCGTAAGCCCTGGCAATATCCAGAATCTCGCCTGCCAGCATCTCGCACCGCAGGCCCATCGGGTAAGCCATGTTACCCGCCGCCTTGATGATCGTCTGGCCTTCCGCCTCCCGGCAGGCTCCAACCAGGGTTTCATCAATGAGCATCTCTCGCGAAAGGCTCTTCCACTGCGCCTCATCCATCTCCGTCAGCTCAAAAACATTTCCGCGGGGGAGTAATTTTTTGTCCACATTATAGCCAAGGAGGTCCCCGTTGATTCGTTTCACCTTATCAAGAACGCCACCCATCTCGTGGGCAATCACCGCGGAACTTGTGGTCACCCCGTCGATAATGCCTTTATCCATGAGTTCAGCGATAAGAGTAGTGACGCCTTCATGGAGATTAGGGCCGCTGCCTGTCGCAACAACGATCTTTCCCCCATTCTTTTTTGCTTCCACAATCCTGTCTACTGATTCATCAAGGACCTTTTGCGAGTCATCCTTTAACTGGGAATAATAGTTGTCCGCCGCCTCCACATCGCGAATTTTTTCTCTCATGGCTGATCCTTCCGTCAAAGGCACAAATCCTTTTATCGCTTTGGTCTAATATCGAACCAGGGTCTCTCTATAAGTCAAGCCTTTCGAAGGCCTCTTTCAGGCTTTCGTACTGATCTTCGGTAAGCTCCGGAAGCGGCTTCCGCAGTTTTCCAACCGGCAGGCCGCTGAAACCAATGCCTGCTTTCAGATTAGCAAGGAAAAAACCGTTGAACAAACAGGATGAATCATTGTAAACCTGTCTTTGAAGCG
>CAZOGT010000272.1:2475-4469 GCA_964579015.1 uncultured Acidobacteriota bacterium
AAAGCCCTGTATGCGGCTGTTAACTTTCTGCTGAAGACATTGGAGAGACCGGAGACCGATCCGTCACAACCTGTTGAGAGCACAGCCGTAAAGGCCCTGTCGTTTCCCGCTAATACCGAAAATGTCCTGTCCCTGATTTCAGTGTACGCTTCAAGCTGGACAAAATCATCTCCGCTGTACTTGATTCCCACGATATTGGGGGCCTGCTGCGCAATCCCATCAGCCGTTTTCGGCAAAATATCATTGTTCGCGGCCGACGGAATGGAATACATGTAAATCGGGAAGTCAATGGGAAGGGCTTCTGCCAGGGAAACATAATATGCGGCAATATCCTGCTGCGATAATGTGTAGTAGGAAGGAGTTACCACCCCAACCCCATCCGCGCCACATTCAACGGCATGTTGCGACAGCTCTACCGTATCCCTCATGCTCATTGTCCCGGACTGGATATATACCGGCACACGACCCGCCGCTTCTGCTACAACTGTTTCCGCAACCAGTTTTCTCTCTTCCATGGTTAGAAGATGACCTTCTCCAGTCGTCCCGCAGGGATAGAGTCCATTAACTCCGGAATTTACCAACCTGGACGTGAAAACCCTAAGGGTATCAACATCAACGTCCTCGTTATTCAGAAAGGGAGTCACCATAGGGGTCACAACCCCGCAAAGCTTTCTCATTTAATCCTCCAGATTAGTTCAATCACCCATACGGTTGCGGGATAACGGGATAAACCGCACCATATCCCGGAAAAAAGACCAGATCATTCCCATTCGCCGGAGCGGCCAAATCGCGCTTTAACCGCCTGCTGAAAACCCTCACCTGCCGCCTTCATGCGATTCAGGACCTCCTGGCGGGTCAACCCGGTCGAGAAGCGCGCCGCTGGTATCACAGTGCCGCACTCCATGTCATCCATAAACTTGACTGCCTCCAGCAGGGACTCCTCTTCTCCTTCAGGAATAGCCAGGAAGCCATGCCGGTCGGCGTGGATCAACTGCCCCGGAAAGATGGTCTGACCGAACACGGTCACTGGTTCGCCCCATCGCACTGGAGCAGCATGAGCATGGCCGACACATAGCCTGCGGGCAAGCGCCTTGAATCCCGAATTTGTCATTTCATCCAGGTCTCGAATCGCTCCATCAGTAATCGTACCGACACAACCAAGCGCACAATGCGTATTGCTGTTGACTTCACCCCAGAAAGAGCCGATTACCCGGGGATGATCAAGGTCTTGAACAATCGCGATTTTCGGGCCTTCGACGCTTGCGGCATAGTCCCTGTACTCCTCCCATGCCCCTGCTCTCCGGTTGTGGGCCGGGTTGGAAGGTTCAATAACAAGCGTAATGGCATATCCGGCCATGGGCCCCATTTGGGGCATGAAATCAAAGGTTTCTTCCAGGTTTATCCCATCCCTTGTTACGTCTTTCCGGGTGATCTGCTCCCATCCATTGTAGATCGTAGGCGTGTTGAAGCGTTTCAGCTTCAGTAGTGTTTCATGATCTAACCGCATGCAAGCACCTCTAAATCAGAAAGTTGGAAGACATAAACCCATAGGGCGGACGTCCCTTCCCGGCTTCAGTCCCCTGCCAACTGCCGGATGGAAAAAACATAAACCTGAGAGCCTCGGATCAGACAAGCTCGACGCAGGGCAGTTTTCATTCGCAATTTCCGAATATTGTTTCTCACCCTGGGCACGGAAAACCAATAATAACTTAATGATATTTATTTTGTCCTAAATGGTTATTCCAATTCAAACTTATTTTTAAAAACACATTTTAATGACCCTAACAATCGTCATTTTCCTCTGTTTAATTTGAAGCGTTTGGTTTACGTTTAAAGCAACAGCGGACACCATGGCCTCACGGAGAAGGTTGTTTGCCAACCGGCCTTACTGTTATATAATAAATTTTTGGATGGTGCCTATGATTACAGCTTTCCTTTGCCAGAAACAAGTACGCCGAAGCATGGCTTCAGCAACCTTTCCAAAAAGAATATTC
>CAZOGT010000273.1:0-4462 GCA_964579015.1 uncultured Acidobacteriota bacterium
GAAGAAGAACTGGGACCTGAGGGCAGCCGCTGACAGGCTGGAGGCTGCGTTAATCCAGGCAAGGATGGCAACATCCGGGAAAAAACCTTCTGCCGGCGGAGGGTTGAATGCCAGTGAAAGCAGGCGGAATTTTGTCGGCATGCCCTTCCCGGGAGCTGAAGACAGGGTTATAACCAATACTTCATTTAATTCGGGAGTGTCACTGGATGTTTCCTGGGAGCCGGATATCTGGGGTAAATTTTCAGCCCGGGAAATCGGGGCGATCGCCGACATGGAAGCGGTTAAGGCTGACGTGCGGGCAGCCAGGCTTTCATTGGTCGCCCAGGTGTCAAAGGCCTGGTTTTCAATTATTGAAGCGCGCCAACAGGTCGATTTGGCCACTCGATCGCTGGAAAGCTACCGGGATACTGCAGAAAAGCTTCGCCTTAGATATGAGATGGGACTGCAGGGTTCGCTGGATTACCGGCTGGCACTCTCGAGCGTGTCTGTTGCGGAATCGAACCTGAATCAGAGAAAGCAGTCTCTCCAGGCCTTGACCCGCCAGCTTGAGATTCTCCTTGGGGAATACCCTGGCGGGGAGATGCCAACCAGAGATACGATTCCTGATATTCCGGGCCTCCCGGCGGTGGGGGTTCCCTCCCAGCTTGTTTCCAGGAGGCCTGACCTGGTGTCACTCGAGAAGGCGATGCTTTCGGCCGGGGCCGGCTGGGCGGAGGCCAGGACCGCCCTTTACCCTTCCTTCAACATAGCCGGAAGCCTGGGAACGTCAACCGACAATTTTCTGAAGATTCTCAGTCCGGATTATTTTATCTGGTCAGTGGCTGGAAGTGTGGTGCAGCCAATTTTTAACGGGGGCCGCCTCAGGGCCCAGGTTGAATTGCAGGATGCGATTTCCAGCCAGGCCGCGTCCGCCTGGGCCGGAGCCGTTCTAAGAGCATTCCAGGAAGTTGAGACCGCCCTTGACTCGGAAGCGTTTCTTGCTGAACGTGAAATGTTCCTGGAGGAAGCTGCGGGCCAGTCAACTGCCGCTTTGAATCTGGCGGAAAAGCAATATGAAGAGGGGCTTACCGCTTTCGTGACTGTCCTGGAAAGCCAGCGGCGCAGCCTGGAATCAAAGAGCAGCCTGCTTGCCATCCGGCGGCAGAGGCTTGACGCAAGGGTCGACCTCCACCTGGCCCTGGGCGGAGGACTTGAAGATGGAGACTTTGTAGAGAATGACGAGGAGGCTGCATCATGATCCGCAACATCTTGAGAGTGATTATCCCATTATTGATTCTGGGGGCAGGTGTTCTCGGCATCAGGTATTTCATCTCCACCAGGCCCGCGGTTGAAACCGAGGAAACGCCCAGGCTGATACCGGTAGTCAGGACCATAACCGCCGAAGCTCAGAATATGAGGCTGACCGTTTCCTCCCAGGGTACGGTCGGCCCCCGGGCAGAGACCTCCCTGGTCCCGGAAATTTCGGGGAGGGTTGTTTTTATTTCGCCGTCCCTGGTGGCAGGTGGATTTTTTGAAGAGGAGGAAGTCCTGCTTCGCATTGATCCCTATGACTACCAATTGGCCATTGCCCAGGCCGAATCCGCCATTGCCCAGGCCCGTTTGAACCTGGAAAGGGAAAAAGCGGAAGCCGTGGTGGCCAGGCAGGAATGGAGTGAACTGGGGAGAGATGAGCCGGCCAGCCCCCTGGTTTTAAGGGAGCCGCAGACAGCCTATGCCGAAGCATCGCTGGAATCAGCGATTGCTTCCCTTGAAATGGCCAGGAGGAACCTGGGGAAAACCGAGATAAGAGCCCCCTATACCGGAAGGGTCAGGGGGGAAAATGTTGATATCGGACAATATGTCAGCCCTGGAGCCTCTCTGGCCCAGCTCTATTCAGTCGATGTCGCTGAAATCAGGATCCCGCTGCCTGATAAGGAATTGGCCTATGTTGATATTCCTCTCAACTACAGGGGAGATGAGCCCGAAATGCGGGAGGGGCCTGAAGTGCTGGTGAAAGCGGAGTTCGCCGGAAAGAAACATACCTGGAAAGGACGGATAGTCCGCACCGAGGGTGAAATTGATCCGTCCAGCAGGATGCTCTATGCCATAGTCCGGGTTGAGGATCCCTATGGCCGCAGGGACCAGGTCAAGCCTCCTCTTGCTGTCGGAATGTTTGTTGATGTTGAGATTCAGGGCAGGTGGGTCTCAGACGTGTTCGCCCTTCCCCGCAACGCGGTCCGGGAGATGGATACTGTCTGGGTGGTGGACAGTGAAAGCAGGCTTGAGTTCCGGGAAGTCAACATTCTCAAGTCGGAAGCTTCCAGGGTTATCATTGATGAAGGACTCCGGGATGGAGAGTTGATCTGCATATCCACCCTGGACGCTGTGGTTGAAGGAATGGAGGTCAGAACAGAGCAAGTGGAGCTTGGTGAGGGGGCGGCATCATGAAAAGCGCCATAGCATGGGTGGCTAATAATACCGTTGCAGCCAATCTTTTGATGTGGCTGGTTCTGCTGGGTGGCCTTATAACCCTGCCGAGTGTAAAGCAGGAAGTATTCCCTGAGTTCTCTACAGAGACAATTACGATTACCGTTCCTTACCTGGGTGCCGCCCCGGAGGAAGTGGAGCAGGGGGTCTGCGTCAAGATCGAAGAGCAGATCCAGGGGATCGACGGCATTGAGAAAATAACATCCAGGGCTTCAGAAGGGAGAGGTGTGGTTACTGTTGAACTCCTGGAGGGAACAGACATCAGCCGGGTTCTTGATGATATAAAGACCAATGTTGATGCCATTGAAACCTTTCCTGAAGAAACCGAAAGCCCTGTGATCAAGGAAGTCCTGGTAAGGCAGCAGGTTCTTGATGTGGCGGTTTTCGGGCAGGCTGGCGAAAAATCCCTGAAGGTTATCGGAGAAAAAATCAGGGACGAGCTGTCAGCCCTGCCCGGAATCACCCAGGTGGACCTGGAGGTTGCCAGGCCCTATGAAATCTCCATAGAGGTTTCCGAAGACTCTCTCAGGCAGTATGGACTCACGTTTGAGGCGGTAGCCCGGGCCGTTTCCCAGTCTTCAGTGGATCTCCCAGGGGGGTCCGTGAAAACTGAAGGCGGAGAAATCCTGCTCAGGACCAAGGGGCAGGCCTACAGGGGGATTGAATTTGAAGATATTACTCTCATTTCCCGGGCTGACGGGACCGAGCTCAAGCTTGGCGACATTGCAACGGTGATTGACGGATTTGAGGATACTGATCTTTCCGCCAGGTTCGATGGCAGTCCATCGGTTCTGGTTAAAGTCTATCGGGTCGGAGAACAGAATGCGACTGATGTGTCTGATGCTGTTAAGGCATACCTTGATGAAGTTGCCGGAACCCTCCCTGAAGGGATCCGGGCCGAAATCTGGAACGACTCCTCGGAAATCCTGAAAAGCAGGCTGGAACTGTTATTGCGCAATGGGGGGATGGGATTTCTGCTGGTGATCATCATTCTTACGCTTTTCCTGCGGCTGAAGCTTTCTTTCTGGACAAGCCTCGGCATCCCGATTTCATTCCTGGGGACCATCTGGCTGATGCCTACCCTGGATGTGTCAATCAACATGATTACGCTGTTTGCCTTCATTGTGGTCCTGGGAATCGTGGTGGACGACGCAATCGTGGTAGGCGAGCATATTTTTTACCAGTTTGAGACTGGTAAGGAAGGAATTCAGGCTGCCGTGGACGGGACCTTGAACATGGCTGTCCCGGTAATCTTTGCCATCCTCACCACCATGGCCGCTTTTGCGCCTTTGCTGTTTGTTCCGGGGCCAATGGGCAAGGTTTTCGGCGTCCTCCCACTGGTCGTATTGCCCACCCTTCTGTTCTCACTGGTAGAGTGCCTCTTTATTCTGCCGGCCCATCTTTCTCACCTGAAGCATAAGGAGAAAAAAACCGGAAGAATCAGGCAATATGCGGATAAAGCCATGGGATTTTTCGATTACCTGCTCAAGCTGTTCACTGAAAAGGTCTATGCGCCGCTTCTCGAGGCCCTGCTTTACTGGAGATACGCCACACTGGCCGGGGCGCTCTGTATTCTTCTGCTGACCGTGGGTTATTTTGCCGGGGGCAGGGTCCAGTTTGAATTCATGCCTGATGTTGAAGCTGACAACATGATCGCTACCCTTACCATGCCACTGGGGACCCCGGTGGAAAAGACCTCCCAGGCTGTGGCCAATCTGGAAGAATCACTTGGGATCCTGAGAAAAGAGCTGGAGGAGGAAGGGGAGGGGGACGTGATCAGGCACGTTATGACTTCCATCGGCACTCATCCCTCTTCCGGGCAGAGGGGCCCCATGTCCAGGCAGGCGGACAGCGCCGCGCACCTGGCTGAAGTCAGTGTTGAACTGACTTCAGCCGAGTACCGCTCCCTGTCAAGCAGTTTCCTGGTTGAGAGGTGGAGGGACCTTACCCGGCCAATCCCTGATGGAGTAGCGCTTGATTTCACTTCATCGCTTTT
>CAZOGT010000274.1:0-4456 GCA_964579015.1 uncultured Acidobacteriota bacterium
CCTGTTCTCATGAAACACCGGTAGGCCTGGGCCGGGGATTCCACTATTGGTTCTCCCCGGACATTGAAGCTCGTATTTAGAAGCACTGAACACCCGGTCCTATCCCTGAAAGCGGAAAGCAGCTGGTAAAAATCCCGGTTTCCTTCAGCGGAAACCGTTTGAACCCTGGCTGAGCCGTCGACATGGGTAACTGCCGGGATACCTGCTCTCTTTTCCTCCAGAACCTCTCCGACCAGAAGCATGTAGGGGCTGGGGGAGCCTATACGAAAGTATTTTTCTGAGTCCTCTTCCAGCACCGCGGGGGCAAAGGGCCGGAAGGATTCGCGGTACTTGATCTTAAGGTTAACCTCATCCAGGATTCCCTCCCTGCGCGGATCAGCGATGATGCTCCGGTTCCCCAGCGCCCTTGGTCCATATTCCATCCTTCCCCTGAACCAGCCGATGACAGCTCCCTGCTCCAGCCGTTCCGAGGTCCTGGTAAAGATATCCGGTTCCCGCAGTTCCTCAAAGGCTGTACCCTGCTGTTCCAGGAAGCTCCTGATCTCGTCAGCTCCAAAAGATGTTCCCAGGAGTGATCCCTGCTGGAGGTCTTTTCCTGACCCGGTGGAGCGCTCATTGCCAAGGTAGCGGTGCCAGACCGCCAGTGCGGCTCCCAGTGCTCCCCCGGCATCTCCGGCAGCGGGCTGTATCCAGATATTCTGAAAGGGGGTCTCCCTCAGGATGCGCCCGTTGGCCACACAGTTCAGGGCTATCCCGCCGGCTATGCAAAGATTCTTCTCCCCGGTCATTCCGTGGAGATGCCGAGCGGCCAGGAGCATTACTTTTTCTGTTGTTTTCTGGATAGATGAAGCTATATTCTTGTGAAACAACTCGAGAGGTTCACTACTCTTTCTGGGGGGGTGTCCGAAGAGGTCTGAGAAGCGGCTGGAAATCATTTCCAGGCCTACCTGGTAATTGAAATAGCGCTGGTTGAGGGAAAAGGAACCGTCAGGGCGGATATCGATTATTTCCTTTTCTATGGAATCAACCCAGACCGGATCGCCATACGGCGCAAGGCCCATCACCTTGTATTCACCGGAATTGACCTTGAAGCCCAGGTAGTAGGTAAATGCGGAGTACAGGAGGCCCAGGGAATCCGGGAAAGCCTGTTCCATTTCCAGGGTGAAGTCATTGTTTTTTCCCCGGCCCAGGGTGGAGGTAGTCCATTCCCCGACCCCGTCCGCGGTCAGGATTGCGGCTGATGCAAAAGGGGAGGGGAAAAATGCGGAGGCGGCATGGGACTCGTGATGCTCGGAAAAAAGAATCGGGCCCTGGTATCCTTCCAGTTTCCGGCGCAGGTTTTCCTTGATCCAGAGCTTGTCTTTCAGCCATACCGGAATTGATTTCAGGTAAGAGGAAAGGCCCCGGGGGCTGTGCTGCAGGTATGTTTCCAGCAGCCTTTCGAATTTGCTGAAGGGTTTTTCGTAGAACACCACGTAATCAATGTCTGAAAGCCCGCATCCTCCGATTTCCAGGCAGGCCTGGATCGCCTGCTCCGGGAATTCACTGTCATGCTTGATCCTGGAGAACCGTTCTTCCTGGAGGGCGGCTGTAATCCTGCCGTCGCTGAGCAGGGCCGCGGCGCTGTCATGGTAAAAAGCTGAGATGCCCAGTATTCTTGTCATTCGCTCGGGTTCCCTGCGGGCTGCCGATCCTCCGGCAGGAGATGTTCCAGTTGGTTATGCAGCTCAAGGCCGATTGCACGGTTGCCCTCTCCGGTGAGGTGGGCAAAGTCGATAAACAGGGCCTCGCCGCCACTATTTTTTATTGTGCCATACATATCCAGGCAGGGCAGGTCATGTTTCCGGGCTGATTCCAGGGCTTCTTCATACAGGGTAGAGGCAAAGAGAGTGTAGTCGTGGGCATCCTGGTAAAGGTAGCGGGACGGCATGATCATTATTAGGCACTTGATCCCTTCGTCCTCCAGCAGCCTCACGGTACCGGAAAGGGCGGCGAAGAGGCGTTCATGGCCCTCCTCCAGTCTTTCCGTGTCGAGGAGAAACTGGTCGAAGCCCAGGGAATAGTAAACCCGGGCTCCGGGCCTCCTGCTCCAGGGCTCCTGCGGAAAAATTTTCCGGGCCAGGTTGAGCGCCCTGCGGGCCAGGTTGGTATACAGGTAGGTTTTTTCAAAAAAGAACCCCCTAGTGGCGTAGGTGCCAAGCTGTTTTCCGTCCCAGCTTACAACGTACCTTCCCCCCATTATTTTTTTCGGGTGGCCCTCCCTGTCAGTTTTTCCCCAGCGAAGCAGGGCCTCGTCTGAAGTGTCATTGCAGATCTCAGCTTCAATTATCACCAGGTCCGGCTTGAGTTTAAGCCCTTCGTTTCTGAGGTAGACGTAGTATCCTGAAGGGCTGTAACCCTGTCCCCCGGCATTGATCACCCTGAAGTCAACGCTGCGGGAATCCCTGTTGAGCGCTCGCTCCAGCACCTTGGTATAGTGCTCTTCAGACTGGATGCCGAGTCCGAAACCTATGGAATCACCAAGGGAAAGAATCCGGTATTCGTTTGTCTCAGGCTCCTCACTGAACTCAGGTTCATCCCGGAACCCGAACCGGTTGGTGTGAAAGGGGATTCCCCAGAGCGAACCCTGGTAATTGCCCCGGAACCTGATCGGGGTGTATTCCGCGGCTTCCACATGGTCGAGTTTCTCTGCCGCGTTATTCACGGAAGACCATCTCAGGATAAGTTCCGCCGTCACTGCTGAGGCCAGGCCCAACCCTCCGAACAGGGCAAGGCTGAGCAGATACAGCTGCACCTTGCTTCTACCTTTACTGCCCATTGTTCTTCCTCATGATCATCGTGAAGAATCCGCCTTCCCGGTCATCAGTCAGAGCCAGAGTCATCTCTTTCAGGAAGAGTTCCAGGCGTCCCGGATCAGGTTCCGGATCGAAGAGCCGGTCATGTTCAGTGAAGGGACTCAGGAACCGGGGACTCGGGATACTCTTTATAAAACTCAGGCCGGATGCCTCAAGCCATTGCAGGACTTCAGCGATAGTGTGCTTGGATTCATGGGGGTTCCTGTACTGGTCGGCAAACCACGCTGAACTTCTTGAAGTTCCCAGTGCCGCTTTCCTCAGCCTCGGGTCCAGGATTTTTCCGCGGTTTCCGGTCACGAGGTAGAGAGCTCTCCGCAGGTCAGTAAAGATTCTTCCCCAACGATGGTAGAGGCCGACAATAAAAAAACCTCCGGGCCTGACCAGCCTGGCCAGCCTGCTGAATCCCTCCCGGGGGCGTGCCGTGTGGTGAAGCACCCCGTTACAGATAACAAAATCAAAACTCCCATCCTGGAACAGGGGGTGGAAAAGATTCATCTGTAGAAAATAGACCCTGTCAAGGAAGTGCCTTGAACGGAAGTCCTCGGCGATCTGCAGGGAGTTAAGGGCAATATCAGTGCCTACAACGGAGCGGTGGGCAATCCCCAGGAAATTGCTGAGCTGCCCGGTGCCGCAGCCGCATTCCAGGACCCTGCATCCAAAGGGCATCTGTTCGTCCAGCAGCCTTGCGAAGACCCCTTTCCCGGCTTTCTCCATCAGCCCCGCCAGGTCGTCAAAATCCTCGTAGTCAGGGAAGGGGTTCTTGTTGTAGAACTCCCGGATCGTACCTGTGAGATTGTCCCCTTCGGGAGGCTGAAAAAACATGTTGGGAATCGGGCCGGAAAAAGGGAATACCAGGGAGCATTCCGGACAGAAATATTCGGTGGGCCTGTAAGCGATGCCTGACCCGCACGAAGGGCAGAAAATTAGATGTTCGAGGCGATTCAGCCTTGATACTGTGTCGGAAATACTCAAAACACCGTAATTCTACCACTAACCGGGATAACGCACGAACCAAAAGGCCGGCACTGGAAACCAGGTCTTGGCATCCTGCCGCAGAGGGTTTTTAAGCGGCCGTTCCTGATGAAAAAGGAGGCAGTGGAGAAAAAAAGGCTATATAATTCATGTTTGGTAAAGAGTTGATCATGTTTCACGCTGGAGCCCGATGTCAGCCTTGAACGTTTCAGGAACAGTGCTTCAGGGATATGGGGTGCAATGAGTAAGATTCTGATTATAGGAGAGTTATGGGAGTTTTTGAGAGTCCGGAAGAAAATGTGGCTTCTTCCCCTGCTGGTCTTCCTGTTGCTGATAGGCGTCCTGATAATCTTCTCTGAATCCTCAGCCGTGGCTCCATTTATTTACACTCTTTTCTAAGGGGCCGCAGGGCGCGTCCGTGAACGCGGATCTCCCGGGCTGATTCATGTCACGCCTTTTTTTAACGCAATGACCTAATGGCGCAAAGGCGCTATGCGATTCGTGCGCGGGTCACACGTTATTGGTAATATTTGAAGGTGAAAATTAAATGGACCTTGAAACATCCGCCCCCTGTGCTTGTAGAGCGACTCTGCGCTGAGCTTCTGATTGAGCCTGTTCTGGCTGAGATG
>CAZOGT010000275.1:0-4412 GCA_964579015.1 uncultured Acidobacteriota bacterium
ATTCCGTATCTGACCCTTTATGCCTTTTCTTCCGAAAACTGGAAAAGACCGAAAGAAGAGGTAAATGGCCTGTGGCATATCCTCAGGTCCGCAATAAAAAAAGAGATGCCCATCCTCAAGGAACATGGGATTGCCGTCAATCCAATCGGAAGAATAGAGGCACTGCCGAAACAAGTCCGTGAGGAACTTGAATTCGCCAGATCTGAAACCAGAAACAACAGAAACCTGACAATGTCAGTAGCCCTTAACTACAGCGCCCGGCTGGAACTGGTTGATGCCTTTAACCGTATCCTGCAGGAAGGAAGGAATCCGGGAGAGCCGGTAACTGAAGAGGATATCGAGAAGCATCTCTATACGGCGGGAATGCCTGATCCTGACCTGCTTATCAGGAGCAGTGGGGAATTCAGGGTTTCCAATTTCCTGCTCTGGCAGATCGCTTATGCAGAAGTCCATATCACTCCGGTTTACTGGCCTGATTTCAGGGGAGTAAATCTACTTGAGGCCGTCCTGGATTTCCAGGGCAGGGAGAGACGCTTCGGTGACATCAGCCCTCTCGGAAACGGAGAATAATAGTGGGAACGAGAATACTGACGGCAATTTTCATGATCGCAATTGTTCTTCTCTCGCTTTTCTTTCTTCCCTTTCCGTTGTTTCTGCTGATGGTTGACCTCGTCCTGCTCCTTGGTTACCTGGAACTGAAGAAAATCATGGAGCGGACAGGCCTCTCTTTTTTCCCCATCTCCCTGGCCTTCCTCCTGGCACTGCCATGGATCTGGAACTACACTCCGGAGATGATCACCCCGATAATATCGTCCTCCATTCTCCTCCACCTGGCCTGGTCCATGTTGAGCTGTTCCGGGGAATTGAAATCCTGCCTCTCCCGGACCTCCTCATCTCTTTTCGCGTTTCTTTACCTCGGGATTCCCTTTTCAATCCTGGCTACTTACCAGGTAAACTCGCCCCAGTCAATCAAGGATCCTACCCGTATCCTGGAGCTAATGCTGGTATTCACAGCTTTATGGCTGTCTGACTCAGCAGCCTATTTTACCGGCAGGGCAATCGGCCGGCACAAGATAACCCCGCGCATAAGCCCCAACAAAAGCCTGGAGGGTTTCATTGCCGGAATCGTGATTCCCATGGCAGGAGCCTTTATTTACGGAATATTCCTTCTCCCTGGTCTCCCCGCCTGGTTCATGATTCTTGCCGGAATGATTCTGGGTGTCAGCGGAATAATGGGGGACCTGTTTGAATCAGCGCTGAAAAGAGGGTCCGAAATCAAAGACTCTTCCAATCTTTTCCCCGGGCACGGAGGGATCCTTGACAGGACTGACAGCCTCCTGACCGGAGTGCCGGCTTTTTACCTGCTTAAGCTTATCTGGGAAAACCTGAACTGATTATCGGGGTATCTTGACATGAAAAAAATCGCCATTCTCGGGTCCACAGGCTCGATCGGTAAAAATGCTCTCGATCTGGTGGATCTACACCCCGAACTCTTTGAAGTGGTCGCGCTTGCTGCCGGCAGCAATGAACGGATTCTCCTTGAACAATGCCTTAAACACAGGCCTGTTCTCGCGGCTCTAAACAGTCCCGAATCAGCAAAAAGGCTGTCAGCCCTTCTGCCGGATACCAGGGTCTCGGCCGGAATTGAGGGGCTCACGGAGGTTGCTGCCTATTCGAATGCTGATATTGTGGTTTCGGCAATCTCGGGAGCAGCCGGTCTCCTGCCGACCTACCAGGCCCTGCTTGAAGGCAAGCAGGTTGCCCTGGCCAACAAAGAAGCCCTGGTGATGGCCGGAGACCTGTTGATGCCGATGGTAAAGGACGGCTGCGGCTCAATCGTGCCGGTGGACAGTGAACACAGCGCTCTGCACCAATGCCTGAGCGGGGCTCCCCGAGGAGAAGTGCAGAGGCTTATCCTCACGGCTTCAGGCGGGCCATTCCTGGATTATTCGTCCGGCCGCTGAACTGCAAAAAGTGACCGTCCGGCAGGCCCTTCAGCATCCGACCTGGAACATGGGCCCCAAGATAACTGTTGACTCCGCTACCCTCATGAATAAAGGGCTGGAGGTGGTGGAGGCCTGCCACCTGTTCCAGATTGACCCCGGACACGTAGACGTAGCCATTCACCCCCAGTCGGTGGTCCACTCAATAGTTGAGTTTATAGACGGTACCATGCTTGCCCAGATGGGAATTACGGACATGAAGGTCCCTCTGCTGTATGCCATGACCTATCCTGAGAGGATTGCAGGAAAACTTCCAAGGCTGGATATCACCGGCCTTCCGAAACTTGAATTCAGGGCGCCCGATACGCAGCGCTTCCCCTGCCTGAAACTTGCATATCAGTCGATCCTTGAAGGAGGGACATCTCCGGCAGTCATGAATGCAGCCAACGAAAGTGCCGTTGAAGACTTCATGTCGGAAAATCTCTTATTTCTTGACATACCAAGGGTCATCGCAGGAGTCCTTGATCGAGCCGCTATCAGGCCGGTCGACAGCCTGGCCACAATTCTTGATGCCGACAAGTCCGCCAGGGAACTCGCCTTTAAAGAGGTTGAAAAAATCAGCGGCTGACATTCAGGCCGGGCCTCTCCCCGCAACATAATAAACTCTGATAACATATTGGCTATAAATATTGGCCTGCATTAAGAAGGAAAAGCAATAAGTGGAAACCATATACAGTGTAAGCTGGACACTACTCTCTTTCGTATTTGTACTTGGGATCATGATCTTTGTGCATGAGCTTGGCCACTGCCTGATGGCAAAGTTCCTTAAGATCCGGGTAGACGTTTTTTCATTGGGGTTTGGCCCCAGGCTGCTGGGATTTGAATATGGCGGCACAGATTACCGGGTCAGCCTTATCCCCCTGGGGGGATATGTGAGGATGGCGGGAGAGCATTATAATGACGAGCTGGAAGGAGGGGAAGACGAATTCCTTTCCAGGCCCAAAAGTCACCGCCTGGCGGTTGCTTTCGCCGGGCCTGTCATGAACATTGTCCTGGCCGTCGCTTTGATGGCCGCCATTTACATGTCCGGAATACAGGTTCCTCTTTACCTTGATTCCGCTCCTGAGGTCGGATATGTCTTCGAAGATTCTCCTGCTGATGAGATTGGACTTGCCATAGGTGACCTGATCCTCGAAATCGACGGAGAGCCCGTGGAAACCTGGGAAGAAGCACAGCTGGCGATTGCCACGCTTCCAGCCAGGACAATCACGATTACCTTCCGCCGGGATTCAGAGGAATTTGAAAGAATTGTCAGCCTGGAGGAGTCGGGCACTTCCGGGGCCGGTTTTCTGGGGATCATGCCCCCCCTGGCCAGCGTCATCACGGCCGTAAACCCGGGGCCGGCTGCGGATGCGGGCATAGAGCCGGGTGATATTGTGCTGAGCGCATCCTCTGGCGAAGCGGAGGCGGAAGACACCACCGAAATCCTGGATATGATCAAGAACAGTGGAGGAAGTCCGCTGCTGTTCAGGATAAGAAGGGGACAACAGCTTATTGAGAAAGAGGTTGTCCCGGAAATGATGGACGGTACTGCCAAAATCGGAGTAGGCATAAGCCAGACACCGGCAATTGAAACAAAAATTGAACAATACGGGCCACTGGCATCTATAGGAAAATCGGTCCAGAAGAATTACGAATTGACTGCCCTCACCTTTAACATTATCGGAAAGCTACTGACTGGGCAGACTTCGCTTAAGATGATGTCAGGACCTATTGAAATCGCAAGATTTTCAGGTGCGGCCGCCGCCCAGGGAGCCGGTACCCTGATAATGTTCATGGCCTTGATTTCTCTTCAGCTGGGCATTTTCAATCTTCTGCCGATCCCGATTCTGGATGGCGGAACGATCGCCATGATAACTATTGAAACACTGATCGGGCGAGACCTTAGCGTCCAGTTCAAGGAACGCGTCATGCAGGTTGGATTCCTGTTGCTGATCCTGCTGATGAGCTTTGTGATCTTCAGCGACATTACCAAGACCCTGGGATGAGTGTGTCCAACGGAAACAGGCAAGAGGATTATTTGCCCTGTTGAGGCCCATATGCTGGGATTACCAGGTCTGCCGACCTGCATATCCGGTCATCCTGCCGGTCAGTGGCAAGGTTTCAATTACAAAAGGTATAAAGTTGGTTTCCTCCATATTCTTGCTGATTTTCGGGTTGGTATTACTCCTGGCAGGTGGAGAATTGCTGGTGCGGGGCGCATCACGCATCGCGCTGGTCCTCGGAATCTCCCCACTTGTTATCGGACTGACAGTCGTAGCTTTGGGCACCAGTGCCCCGGAAGCTGCGGTCAGCGTATTCTCTTCCTTGCAGGGTCAGGATGGGATTGCAGTCGGTAACGTGATCGGCAGCAACATCCTCAACATCCTAATCGTACTGGGAATATCAGCGTTAATCGTACCCATAACA
>CAZOGT010000276.1:0-4405 GCA_964579015.1 uncultured Acidobacteriota bacterium
CAAAGCATCTATTCCTTTAAACCCTTGGCTTAACGGACTTTTCCTTTCTCAACCCCTGGGAGGAAGCCGGCCCGGAAGACGACCTCCTGATGAAATCCGATTTGAACCCCAACGCCAGGGGGGCATCAGATCTCGGACTGGAAGGGGACACGGCGGAAATCCTGAAAAAAAGTGCTGCAAAGGAGCTGGGACTCCTTCTGATTTTCAATCACGGCTTCAGCGCTCCCGAAGCCCTGGAGCTGCTCGGGAAAGCGGAGAAGGTCATCTATATCGGCACCAACTGGAATGAGACGGCGCGCCGTGCCGGCCTGGTGCTTGCCGGGGCCGTCTACGCGGAAAAGGACGGGAGCTTCACCAACTTTGAAGGGAGAATACAATCCTTCACCCAGGCATTCCTTCCGCTTGAGGGATGCCGCTGCGAAACCGAGGTGCTCGAACAGCTGTCCGGAAGGATTGAACAATGGAATTCATGACAGAAATGGGAATAGCCCTGGCTAAGGTAGTGTTTCTCTTTTCCGCGATCATGGGTATGGCATCCCTGCTCACCTGGCAGGAAAGAAAACAGAGCGCCGTGATGCAGGACCGCATCGGAGCCAACCGTGCCAGTATTTTGGGTTTCAGGGCTATCGGCCTCTTCCAGATCGCGGCCGACGGGATCAAGATGTTCTTCAAGCAGGATTTTGTTCCCCGGGATGCCGACAAATTCGTGTTCACCCTTGCCCCGATGGCCGCGCTTTTTTTCGCGCTGATGGCCTTTGCCGCCGTGCCGTTCGGAGGCGTCTACCAGTTCGGGGAATACCGGGTGTCACTGCAGATCTTTGAGACCAATGCCGGGCTGCTCCTGGTGTTCGCCATGATGAGCCTCGGGATTTACGGGGTTGTTCTTGGCGGATACGCCTCCTCCAACAACTACGCCACTCTGGGCGGAATCAGGGGGGCAAGCCAGATGATCTCCTATGAAATCACCATGGGAGCGACCGTAATCGGCATGCTCATGGTCTACGGCACGATAGAGCTTCAGGAGATTGTGGCCATGCAGGGAGAGCTGCTGTTCGGCTGGATTCCCCTGTGGGGAATACTGATGCAGCCCCTCGGGTGCATTCTCTTTCTGACCGCTGCCATGGCAGAAACCAAAAGGGTTCCCTTTGACATTCCGGAAGGGGAATCAGAGATCATCGGGTACTTCATCGAATACAGCGGCATGCGTTTCGGCATGTACTTTTTTACTGATTTCATTGAAACCATCCTGGCGGGAGCCCTTACCGCCACTCTGTTTTTCGGAGGATGGCAGGTGCCCTGGCTTTACTCTGACGGGTTCCATTTTCCCTGGGGATGGGAGATCGCCCTGCCCACGGTCGTGATAATGATTCTCCAGGTTTCGTCTTTCCTGGTAAAGACCTTCCTGATCTACTCCTTCCTGCTCTTTATCCGCTGGACTCTGCCCAGGTTCAGGTGGGACCAGCTGATCAGGCTGGGATGGACAATAATGCTGCCCCTTTCACTGATCAATATAGTTATTACCGGTCTGGTCCTGTTGCTAATATAGAATGAGAATTAATGTATGGCCCTGAAAGTACCTAACAAAGAATTAACATTCATAGAGAAGCTGTATCTGCGGGAGGTCTTCCTGGGATTGAAGGTAACCGTATCCCATTTCTTCCGCAACATCACCCTGCATATCCTCCACCTCTTCGGACTGGCAAAGGACAAGCGGGGAGCGGTAACCTACCAGTACCCTGAAGAGCGGTATGATCACCCTCCCCGTCTCCGCAGCCTGCACCGCCTCACCAAAAGGGAGGACGGATCGCCCCGATGCGTGGCCTGCATGATGTGCGAAACCGTATGCCCGGCCGACTGTATCTATATAGTGGCCGGAGAGCACCCTGACCCGATCATAGAAAAGTACCCCACTCGATTTGATATTGACGAAGGGCGCTGCATATTCTGCGGCTTCTGCGTTGAAGCCTGCCCCGAAGATGCCATCAGGATGGACACCGGAATCCTGGAATTCACATCCTACACCCGGGCTGGCATGATTCATGACATGGAGATGCTCCTGGCCCGTGAAGGCAGAAGCAAGGACCGGGAAGAGAAGAAGTGAACAGAGCTGAATTGATCACCCTGTTTGAGAAACATTTCCAGCGCCGGCCGGAGGTGCTGGCTGAAGCCCCGGGCAGGGTCAACCTCCTCGGTGAACACACTGACTACAATGACGGATTTGTATTCCCGGCGGCAATTGACAGGTCTATCAAGGTACTGGCGTCCCCGCGGGATGATCAACGGGTCAGGGCCTTTTCATCCGATTTCGGGAGGATTTCAGAATTCTCTCTTTCATCCCTGGAAAAAAGCAGGTCGGAAACATGGAGCAATTATCTCAGGGGCGTTGCTGACCAATTGATAAAAAACGGATTCCCAGCGGGCGGCGGAGATTTTCTGATCAGCGGAAACATCCCGGTGGGAGCAGGGCTGAGCAGTTCTGCTGCCTACGAGGTGGCGGCTGCGGCGGCTTTCCGGAAAATGTTTAGTCTGGATATGGACAATGTCGAGCTGGCGCTTCTGGCCCAGGCAGCAGAGAGGCAGTTTGTCGGGGTGCAGTGCGGGATAATGGACCAGTTCGTCTCAGCAAACGCCAGGCCCTTATCCGCCATCTTTCTCGACTGCCGCGATCTGACCTGTGATCATGTTCCCCTGGAGGATAATGTTTCTATCGTCGTCTGTGACAGCGATGTGCAGAGGGAGTTGAACAATTCGGCCTATAATGACCGGAGGACCGAATGTGAAGAATCCGCAAAGCTTTTGAAAAAACGCTTCCCGGATGCCAGGGCCCTGCGGGACATCTCACTCGAAGGCCTTGAGCAAAACCGTGATCTCCTGGATGAAACCCACTATAAAAGGGCTTACCACGTGGTCACCGAGAATGAAAGGGTAGTGCAAGGGATCAGGCTTCTCCGCAATGGAAACATGCCTGCATTCGGAAAGCTCCTTTATGAATCCCATGCCGGCCTCAGGGACTTCTTTGAGGTGAGCTGCCCGGAACTGGATCTGCTGGTTGAACTGGCATCCGGATTCAAGGGCACCCTCGGGTCAAGAATGACCGGAGCGGGATTCGGGGGATGCACGGTAAGCCTGGTAGAGGCCGGGCTGGTGGAAGATTTCAAAACAGAAGTCAAAACGGAATACTACAGGCGCACCGGAAAAACCAGCAGAATCTATGCCTGCAGGCCTTCTGGAGGAGTCAGCGCACAAAGCCTATGAAACTATAGGAATAGCTAGATAAGCCTGGAGATATAGTCCGAAGAATAATCATCATCCAGATCTTCCTCGAGGTCATCTTCGTCCTCATCAAAGTCGTCCAGGTCCTCGAAATCGTCGTCTTCTTCGAAGTCATCGTCGAAATCATCGAGGAGATCGTCATCTGAGTCATCCAGATCGTCCCCTAAATCGTCGTCATAGTAATCGATTTCTTCGTAATCGTCATCGAGGTAATCTTCTAATTCTTCGTTCATATCTCTTATCCCGGCCAACCCAAAATCTCTTTTGGTTTCTGCTTATGTAGATTGATCAATTATAGACGTTTTCCAGGAAATCAGGTCAAATTTCTCCCCTGTTAACATACCCGGCAACATGTGGAGACTGCTATTTTCGATTTTTTTTTCATTTATCGCAATACTTTTTTTCTGCAAAACATATTTATTTCACGCCCGCGGCCCTGCGACGGTTTTCCGTGGTCCTTCTATCCCGGATTTCTCACCAACCTGCTACAGCGGTCCTTACCGGCTCTGCTGAGCTCAGGCGGACTCCCCGACACTGAGAAGAACCAAAACTCAAGGCTGCAATATTCATGTTAAAAATCTTTTTCCTCCAGAACTTTTTCCTCATCCTCTACGTTTTAATTCATATAAAGTAACAAAAAAGGAGCAAAAACTAGGATGGAAATCATCTTTATTGTGGGCTTTCTTATCTGCCTTGGTATCGTTGCCCTGATGATAAAACTTGGAATTTTCCTCTTGATACTGCCTGTCAAGCTCGGACTGTTCCTGATTAAGCTGGTACTGGGACTGGTTTTCGGAACTGCCGTGTTCCTGGTTATGGTGGTCGCGGGAGTTGCGGCAATCCCACTGCTGCTGCTCTTCCTGCCGCTGGTTTTAATCGTTGGACTGCCGCTGCTGCTGGCACTCAAGCTTATTTTCTAGCCCGGATTTCTCGCCGGTTTTTGCCGCCGCAGCAGCAAGCTGGTGAGAAATGCGGGCCAGGCAGGCCCGGAGAACGGAATCCCGGTTCAGGGAAGAATCACGGACTGCCCCTCCGGGACGGGGGAAACATACGCCTTCCCTTCCATTGACTCCCTGAAAGCTTCCCGGCACCTGGCCACAAGGTCACTATCAGTAAACAAGTCAAGGGCTGT
>CAZOGT010000277.1:0-4398 GCA_964579015.1 uncultured Acidobacteriota bacterium
CTCCCCGAAGCTGGCGGAAATCCACAATTTCAGGGGCCGGTACCTGCTCAGGGAGTCCCTTCAGAAACTCGGCCTTGATTTTCCCGACATCGACATCGTGATCCCGACCCATCTCCATTTTGACCATGCCGGAGGCATGACCCTGGAACGTGAAGGGGAAACGGTTCCCGCTTTTCCCAATGCCCGGTATGTCGTCCAGAAAAGGGAATATGAGGAATGGCTTTATACCAATGAAAGGACCAGGGGAGGCTACAGGTCAGTTTACTGCGATGCTGTCCACCAGGAGGGACAGCTTGAATTGCTGGAAGGTGAGGCCGAGATAGTATCGGGCGTGAAATGCCTGCCTACCCCGGGGCATACCGAAGGGCACCAGTCAGTACTGGTTACCGCGGATGACGGACAGTCCCTGGTTTTTCTTGGTGATGTCGCCCCCACCCGTTACAACATACCTCTTCCCTGGACCACCAGCAATGATGTCCTCCCTCTGGTCCAGCTTGAGACCAAGCGGAATCTCTGGAAAAAAACGGTAGAAAACAACTGGAGCCTGGTCTTCCCCCATGAAATAGGGCCGAGGTTTTTCAGCAGCGAGATCCTCGGGAATGCCGGATCCGGCGGTAAGTAGAAAAGCCTTTGTGCCGTCCCGGCCGTTCCGGCCTCAGCAGTTTTTCGATGTAATCGACCCCGATAGCGATACCGACCCCGACCCCGAGATGGTGAGAAATGGCGGAACTCCTGACCCCTGAAAATTGACATTCAGGGTTTATCCGGTAAGAATATCCAGCATGGAAAAAATTGAGGTAGGAGTTATCGGCGGCAGCGGGCTCTATGCACTGGCAGGGCTGGAAGAGAGAAAAGAACTGGTAATTGACACCCCTTTCGGGGCCCCGAGTGACGCATACATCACCGGGGAGCTCCATGGCAGGAGGGTCGCGTTTCTGCCGCGGCACGGCCGGGGGCACACGCTCCTTCCCTCGGAACTCAACTACAGGGCGAATATCTATGGATTCAAGCTGCTGGGAGCAAAGGCGATCATTTCAGCGAGTGCGGTAGGGTCCCTGAGAGAAGACCACCACCCCATGGATTTCCTGCTTCCCGACCAGTTTATTGACCGGACCAGGAACAGGGTGTCCACTTTTTTCGGCAAGGGCCTGGTCGCCCATATCGCTTTCAGTGATCCTGTCTGTCCCAGGCTTTGCGATGTTCTGGAGGAGGCCTCGGGAAAATTTGACATCACTCTCAAAAGAGGCGGTACGTATGTCAACATGGAAGGGCCGGCTTTTTCCACCAGGGCTGAATCATTTCTCTACCGGAGCTGGGGAGCGGACCTGATCGGAATGACCAACCTGCAGGAGGCCAAGCTGGCCAGGGAGGCGGAAATCTGCTACGCGACCATTGCGATGGTAACTGATTATGACTGCTGGCATGAAGAGGAAGAGAGCGTAAGCGTGGAAAGCCTGATAGGCTACCTGAAGAAAAACAGCGAGAATGCCAGGGAGCTGATTTCAGAGGCTATCCGTATCATGGATCCGGAGGTCGACTGTGAGTGCCGCCATGCCCTGGAAACAGCGATTCTCACCAGCAGGGAACACGTGCCTGCTGAAACCCTGGAAGCCCTGGGGCCCCTGGTTGGGAAATATTTTGATTGAGCGGATCACCAGGTGATTTGCCCGTTTTTTTAATAGAAAGATCAAGGAGGAAACAGATGGCCATCCTGGCAGTAGGATCCGTAGCCTATGATTCAGTTAATACCCCTCATGGAAGCGTTGACAATGTTCTGGGCGGATCAGCCAGTTATTTCGGAGTCGCGGCCGGATTTTTTTCCCCGGTATCCCTGGTTGCCTGCGTGGGCGGGGATTTCAGGGCCGAGGACCGGTTTTTCCTGGAATCACGCAACATTGACCTGAGAGGCCTGGAGGTGATCGAGGACGGCAGAACATTTCGCTGGAAGGGTGATTACAAGGGGGGCATGAACGTGGCAGAGACCCTCGACACCCAGTTGAACGTGTTTGCTGATTTTAATCCTGTGATTCCTGAAGCCTACCGCAAGCACGAATATGTGTTTCTCGGCAATATTGATCCGGTATTGCAGCGGAGGGTCCTGGAGCAGGTGGAGGCTCCCAGGCTTGTGGTACTGGATACCATGAATTTCTGGATCGAGGGAAGCTTCGAAGCCCTGCTGGAAACCCTTAAATACGTGGATGTCCTGATCATAAACGATGCCGAGACCAGGCAGCTGGCCAGGGAGGAGAACCTGATCAGGGCAGTCAGGAAGATCCTTAAATGGGGGCCTTCGGTGATAGTCGTAAAAAGGGGTGAATATGGAGCTGCCATGTTTTCCCTGGCTTCGGGAAATGAAATGGACATCTTTGCCGCTCCCGCTTTTCCCCAGGAGCATTTCCTGGACCCGACAGGGGCCGGAGACTCTTTTGCGGGAGGGTTTGTCGGTTACCTGGCGGGAACCAACTGCACGGATAACGAATCAATGCGCCAGGCGGTGATTTTCGGGTCAGTGGTAGCCAGTTTCAACATAGAGAAATTCTCGCTGGAAAGGCTCAAGGAGCTGACCTTTACTGAGATACGCCTCAGGTTCAGTGAATTCCACAAGATGATGTTCTTTGAAGGGTTCGAGGACGTCCAGGGATGATCTTCCAGGGCGGCCGGGCGCTCTCCCCCTGTTCAGGTCCGCCCCTGGATGCCGTTCGCGAACGGATTGTGTTGATCAATGCTTAAATCAGTGTTGTTGTTACTAACCCTGGTCTTCCCCCAGCCCGTCGACATTGACGGGGAGGCCCTGGAATGGTTTCGCAGGGGAGAGGCGATGATCGGGACTGAACAGGAGTATTCAGAAGCCCAGGCCGAGTGCTTCCGTGAAGCGCTGTCCCGTTCCCCGGGATTTAAGGAAGCCAGGCACAACCTGGTCCTGGTCCTCCTGGCCAGGGAGGCGTACGGAGAGGCTGAATCGGAAGCTTCCCTGCTGATTGAGAACGGGTCCGCGCAGGGTTACCTGCTGCGCGCTGAAGCGCGGCTGATGCAGGGCAGGGTCGGGCCGTCACTCGAAGACCTGGAGGTGTTTCTCAGCCGGAACCCCGGTGATGCCGGTGCCTGGGAACTCCAGGGCGAAGCGTTCTTCCGGGATGCCGCCTATACCGATGCCGCGGGGTCGTACCGGAAGGCCATGGACCTCGGGCGGGACGGCATGGGCATCAGGATCAACCTCGGGCTGGCCCTCCTGAATTCAGGGGAGAACCAGGAGGCCGCTGACTGGTTTTCGGGGTTCTCCGAAGAATTCCCCGGGTCCTGGGAAGGATACTACTGGCGCGGGATAGCGCTGAAGGCCCTGGGCCGCATGGAGGAAGCTGCTTCGGCCCTGGTGAAGGCGGAGGAGATCAACCCGGACGATGATGGGATCCGTGATGAACTGACCGAGGTCTTCCTGGCTCTCGGGGAGCTCAGGGAGGCCGGCAGCAGAATCAACCGGAAAAGGATCAAAACCGCGGCCGACTATGCCAACCTGGCCCTGCTGGCCAAAGCTGAAGGCAGGCTGGAGGATGCCCTTGCCTTTTTCCGCGCCGCTGCTGAAAAGGACCCGGAAGATGCTTCCCTCCCGGCCCGCATCGGAGACATCCAACTCGACCTGGGGCAGGAAGAGGAGGCCGCGGATTCCTACCGGAGGGCCCTGGCAATGAACCCGGTCGATTTTCCCACCCTGGTCAACCTGGGGCAGCTGCTGTTTGACCGGGAAGAGCTTCCTGAAGCCAGGTCGCTGCTGGAGAGGGCGGTTTCCCTGGAACCCGGGTCAGCGGACGCGCGTTTTCGCCTGGCCATGGTCCTTGACAGGACGGACAACCCTGTTCCGGCCCGTGAAGCATATGAAAAATCCCTGGAACTGGGAGGAGAAAGCCTGGTAGCCCACTTCCGGCTTGGTTTCCTGCTGGCGGAAGAGGGTGACGCGGCCGGCGCCATGGAGCACCTTGAAGCGGCTGTCGCGGGCGATCCGGAACGATTCATCCCTCACCTGATCAGGGAGTTGCGGAGGGTGAAATCCCCGCTCGACAGCATTCGGTATACCGCTCCTTTCTCCGAATTGATCAACAGGCACAGGGAGTACTGGGTGGTGGAGGAAGAGGGCCAAAATCCCAAATCCCAAGCACCAAATCTCAGGGAGGATTGAGCTTCCGGCACAATCATAAGGGCGACACAGGGAAGTGAGATCGGAGATGTGAGATTTTCGAACTTCCGACCCCGATAGCGACCCCGACCCCGATTCCGGGAAGGGGAGGACGGGCACGCAGATCCCCTGATCTGCATCCCCAAAAACGCCGCCGGCAGGCGGCATCAACAGTGAAGGCTGAAAGCCTGCCATTGAATAGCCTGGCGGTGATCCCGAACCGGAGGTTC
>CAZOGT010000278.1:0-4088 GCA_964579015.1 uncultured Acidobacteriota bacterium
CGGCGGGAACCGGATCGGGTGCAGGGTCCGGGTCCGGTGCGGCATCGGTCGGTTCGGAGACCGTCTCGGCCGGCGGTGGGGCGGGCTCCACGGGCTCGTCGGTCGCGTCGGTGCAGGCCGCGAGGGCGCCGGCAACCGCGACCAGCAGGAAGCTGTTGATGGCAAACCCGGCTATAGCCGCGGCAACCCCCGATAGGGAGTTCAACAGAGAAATTGTAATGGGCATGTCAGCTCCGCCGATGCGGACGGCCATGAGAATTCCGAAGGCCAGTGAACCCAGCAGCACGGCAATCGACACCATGATACCGGGACCGGTTAACAGCTCGGAGGCAACCAGGCCCGCGATCGCCGCCAGCAGGAGGATGCTGAACAGGTTGTGTCTCCTGAGAACCACCGGGAGGTGAGATATCCGGCGGGCCAGCTTGGCGGCCGCGACCATGCTGCCGCTGAAGGTCACTGAACCAACCGCCAGGGCCAGTGCCGCGGTGACCCTGCTGAAGGAACTGAAATCTCCCGGGACGGCTGTCATGGTAATAACCGCTACGATTGCCGAGGCTCCTCCCCCGAATCCGTTAAGGAGAGCAACCAGCTGCGGCATCTGGGTCATAGCCACTCTTACCGCGAAAACATATCCGATCGCGCCGCCGATGGCCATTGATAACCAGAGCAGTCCCACGGAAACAATCTCGTTGACCAGCAGGGTGAAAGCGATGCTGCCCAGGATACATATCGCACCGAGTAAATTTCCGGTTTTGGCAGTCCTGGGGGAACTCATCAACCTGATCCCCACCAGGATTCCGCATACGAGCAGAAAGGTAGTAATATTTAACACGTATGGAGGCATGTTGACTTAAGCCCTCTCACTTATCCTTGAACATTTTCAACATTCGGTGGGTCACAAGAAATCCGCCGGCAACATTAATCATGGCTAAAACAATCGCCAATACCCCCAGCAGCCTGATCTGTAATGTTACCGCCAGGGTAGTTGCCACCAGCGCTCCCGCAATGGTCACTCCCGACAAGGCGTTCATCCCGGACATCAGGGGGGTGTGCAGGAGACTGGGCACATCGCTGATCAACTTATATCCGATAATGCTGGAGACAATGAATACCGCCGCCAGAACAATAATATCCGCCATTTTCCCACCTCCATATTCTCAGGATCCCATGGCCTCCAGGGCTCCCGAGTGCACGACCTTTCCCTTATAGGTAACCAGTGCCGAACTGATGATTTCATTGCAGTCATCGAGCTGCCCGTGGCTGTGCTCCGCTAAAAAAGCGGCGAAATTGTAGATGTTGGCAGCAAACATCCAGGTTGAGCTTTCAGGAAGCATCGCCGGGATGTTCTTGGTTCCGTCAATGCTGACTCCATGCAGTGTTACGACCTCACCAGGGCTGGTACAGGCACAATTGCCGCCCTGGTCAATGGATACGTCAACAATCACGGACCCGTTTTTCATCGATTTGACCATCTCCTCGGTAATCAGGACCGGGGCCAGCTTCCCCGGAACGAGAGCGCAAAGAATGATGATATCCACTGAAGCTACGGTTCCTGCGAGAGCTTCACGTTCCTTTTGCAGCCACTCCCCGGGAAGCCTCCTGGCATATCCCCCTTCCCCGACCGCTATCCCGGCAGGAATGTCAAGCGGAACTATTGAAGCGGCAAGGCTTCGGGCGTGCTCCACAGCCTCTTCCCGAATATCAGCCGCGTAAACCATTGAACCAAGGCCCCTGGCTGTGGCCAGGGCCTGGAGTCCGGCCACTCCCATCCCTATTACCAGAACCTTGGCAGGAGGCAGCATCCCGACAGCTGTCTCCACAATGCGCATGAACTTGCCCAGCCGGTTGGCCGCCAGCAGCACAGCCTTGTAACCCGCAACCGTACTCATTGAGGTCAGAGCATCCATTTCCTGAACTTTACTCAGGCGGGGAATGGAATCGAGGCTAAGTGAAATAACACCTTTTTCCGCCAGGCTGCGGACCATCTGGTGATTGGAGGGTGAGGCAGGATGAATGAATGTAACCAGGTACTGGCCCTCCTTCATCATGTCAATCTCATGTTTACCCCTGGCATCAGAAAAAAGAGGCTCCTTGACCTTGAGTATCATGTCGGCCCGGGCAAAAAGCATCTCAACATCATCAATGATTTCGGCTCCGGCTTCCCTGTAACTCTCATCACTGAAATGCGCGCCTTCTCCCGCGCCATTTTCCACCAGCACCTCCGCACCCTGCTCAACCATCTTCCTGGTTGTTTCCGGGGTCGCGGAAACCCGTTTTTCGCCTCTCATGATCTCTTTGGGGATCCCAACCCTGACTCCTTTGAATATCATCCCGGTTCTCCTGTTTATTTTTTAAAGACCAGACTTTAACCCGAACAAACGCGCCCGCGAAACAAGTGTATATGAAGGCACGTAATTAGTAAAGAAACTGCAAAAAAGCAGGCAATCAGGCATCCTGCAGGGCCCTCAGAACCCCGTCCCTGCCACTCTCTTCCATCAGGCGGTTCCTGAGCCTGGCCGCCCCGGGAAAACCCTTCAGATATCCGACATACATCTTGCGCATCTCCAGGACACCTGTCCGCTCCCCCTGCCAGGCGCACTTCATGTCCAGGTGCTCTGTGATGACCTCCAGCCGCTCCTCCCAGGACGGGGGGGGCAGGTGCTCTCCGGTATCAAGAAAATGCCTGACCTCCCTGAAGATCCAGGGATTTCCCAGTGAGGCCCTTCCAATCATGACCGCGTCAACCCCGGTCTGCTCAAACATATCCCGGGCGTTCTCAGGGGTGAACACGTCCCCATTGCCGATAACCGGTATACCCAGGCCGGCCTCCTGCTTGATCCGCCCCAGCCATTCCCACCTCGCCTCGCCACTGTAGCCCTGGGAGCGGGTCCGGGCATGCACTGCCAGGGCGGCGATCCCGCAGTCCTCCAGCATCCGGGCCGTATCAAGGATATGAATGGAACTGTCATCCCAGCCAAGGCGGGTCTTGACCGTAACAGGGCGACGGGCCGCCGAAATAACAATTTCCGTCAGCTCCTTCATCCTGGGAATGTCTCGAAGAATCCCGGCCCCGGCGCCCTGCTTGGTCACCTTTCTGACCGGGCATCCGAAATTGATATCAATGAAATCAGGAGCCGCCTGCTCCACTACTTCGGCCGCTTTCCTGATGTAATCAGCCCTGCCGCCGAATATCTGGATCGCAACAGGACGCTCGCCTTCTGAAAAAATCAGCTTTTCCATGGAACTGCGGGCCTCATGCACCAGGCCCCCGGCGGAAACAAATTCCGTGTAAACCAGGTCAGCGCCAAACCTCCGGCAAAGAATCCTGAATGGAGGGTCACTCACATCCTCCATCGGCGCCAATACCAGCGGCCTGTCCCTGAATTCAACGTCCCCTATTTTCATATTCCCGATACACCCGCTTTTTCCCGCCTTGCCAAAAAGAACACTCCAGTCTATTCTAACCCGAAACTTGATTGTTCAATTTCCGTCACCCGGCCGCCCCTTCCCGGGGTCGGTATCGGAATCGGTATCGGGGTCGGAAAAAGTTCGAAGTTTGACCATCTCAGGTCTCACTTCCCTCATTCCCCTTCCAACTGCACCCGCCAGGTCCCCCCCCTGTATGATCCGCCGAAGGCGGTGGCCCGGCTGACCCGCATGACCATCCGGGCCCCGGCTTTTCCCCGTGTCCACGGCAAAGGATAGTATAATCTTCCTGTCAATCGGCAGTTTCCTGAAGACCGTACAGCCGACGGATAATTACATCGTACCGCAAGGAGGATCCATGAAAAGCCCTGAATCAAAAGGCACAAAGATATACACCCGCACCGGAGACATGGGGCTGACCAGCCTCACCACCGGCGAAAGGGTTCCAAAAAACGACATCAGGGTTGCCCTCTGCGGAGAGGTCGACGAGTTGAATTCCGTTCTCGGGCTGGTTGCTTCGCTCACAGATTCTCCGGACCTTACCGCGCTCATTCACCGCCTGCAAAACGAAGTGCTGGGAATTGCCGGCAAATTGCAGACCCCCTCCCAGGTATCACTGGATGGAGAACGCGTCAGTTTCCTGGAACAGGAAATCGACCGTC
>CAZOGT010000278.1:4098-4379 GCA_964579015.1 uncultured Acidobacteriota bacterium
TGGAACCGATAGACTATTTTATCCTGCCGGGAGGGACTCCTTCCGCCGCTGCCTGCCATGTGGCCAGGACCGTCTGTAGGAGAATTGAAAGAAACCTGGTCGGACTCGAGGATAAGGAACCTGTTTCCGGGACGATCCTCCAATATTTCAACCGCCTGGCTGATCTCCTGTTCGTCCTCGCCAGGTCCCTCAACCGCCGGGAAGATGTCCCCGATATCCGCTGGGGGAAATAGCAGAACGCTTCTCGGCCTATAAAAACCACCGCGAAATCCCGGTACCGG
>CAZOGT010000279.1:0-4375 GCA_964579015.1 uncultured Acidobacteriota bacterium
AACTTCTTAACTCCAAAATTAGGGGGTTTTTCAACGATCTGTCATGAACTGGAAGTTCATGCCACGATCGTCGATTGCTTCATCCTTTGAACTCGGCCACCAGCCCCTGGATAGTCGCCTTGGCATCACCGAAGAGCATCTTCGTATTTTCCTTGAAGAAGAGAGGGTTCTGAATTCCGGCAAACCCGGTGGCCATTGATCTCTTCATTACAATTACGGTCCGGGCCCTGTCCACTTCAATTATCGGCATCCCGTAGATCGAGCTGCTCTCATCATCCCTGGCTGCAGGGTTGACCACGTCATTGGCCCCGACCACCACGCAGACATCAACGTTGCCCATCTGGGGATTGATGCTCTCCAGTTCTACAAATTCATCATAGGGGACATCAGCCTCGGCCAGCAGGACATTCATGTGCCCGGGCATGCGTCCGGCAACCGGGTGAATGGCAAACTTGACGTCCGTTCCATTGGCATCAAGCAGTTCCGAGAGTTCCTTGACCGCGTGCTGGGCCTGGGCCACAGCCAGGCCGTATCCCGGGACAAAAACAACAGAGGATGCCGATTCCAGGAGATAATAGGTATCCTCGAGACTGATGGCCCGGGCCTCCCCCTGGACCCCGGCTGAAGTTGTCCCGGCGGCGGAACCGAATCCGCTGAACAGCACATTGGCGAGGGACCGGTTCATGGCCTTGCACATGATCGAGGTCAGGATGATGCCGCTGGCACCAACCAGGGCGCCGGCAACAATCAGGATGTAATTTCCCAGCACAAAACCTGCGGCGCAGGCAGCCATTCCTGAATAGGAATTCAGGAGTGAAATCACAATCGGCATGTCAGCTCCGCCGATCGGGATGACCGCCATAATTCCCAGTACCAGGGCCAGGGCCAGGACTCCCCAGAAGACCATCGACACTGTCTCCAGGTCATGGCCGGCCACGAAATAGACTCCGCAGGCCAGGATTATCAATACCAGCAAAGAATTGAACACCTGCTGCCCCTTGAAGAGGAAAGGCTTGCTGACGCTGAAATTCCTGATCCAGATCTCCTTGAGCTTGGCCCAGGCAATGATGCTGCCCGAAAACGTCACTCCCCCGATCAGGACTGCCAGGAACACCGCGGTTGAAGGCTGAACGGAAAGCTTTTCCGGTGAAGCCGCGAATTCAGCCCACCCGACCAGGAGGCTGGCTATGCCTCCAAAACCATTCAGGAGCGCCACCATCTCCGGCATTGAAGTCATTGCCACCAGGCGGGCCGCCAGGATGCCCACGACAGCACCGGCGGCGATCCCGGCCGCAATCAACCTGAAGTCAATTATGTCCTGGTGAAAAAGGGTCACGGTGATGGCCAGCAGCATGCCCATGGCGGACAACAGGTTCCCCCGGCGGGCAGTGGCGGGCGAACCCATGAACTTGAGGCCCATGCCGAAACACAAGGCGGAAACTATGTAGGCAAGATTAATTATCCCGGTACTCACTTTTCAGGCCCCTCCTTCTTCCTGAACATCGAGAGCATCCGGTTGGTCACCAGGTAACCCCCTACAACATTAATGGTTGCAAAGAAAACCGCCGCTGTTCCAAGCACAACACTCAGGGCTTCCCCCCCGGAACCGGAGGCGATCAGCGCCCCCACCAGGGTGATGCCTGAAATGGCATTTGATCCGGACATCAGGGGAGTGTGAAGCGCCGAAGGCACCTTGGAAATAAGTTCAAAACCGAGAAAAATGGCCAGCATCAGGATAAATGCCAGAAAAATGAATTCACTGCTCACTCTGTTTACCCTCCTTAAACATCGGGTGGCATATTGCCCCGCCGTGTGTGACCAGGCACCCGCTGATGATCTCATCTTCCCGGTCCAGCTCAAATGCCTTCTTATCCGCATTCCAGAAATGGCTTACCAGGTTGGCAAGATTGCTCGAATACATCTGGCTGGCGTCCCGGGCAACCATGGAAGGCAGGGGGGCAAACCCGATAATCCTGACCCCGTTTCCCCTCTCCACTGCCCTGCCCGCCTCAGAGCCGAACACATTGCCGCCGCTTTCGACTGCCAGGTCCACCACGATACTTCCCGGTTTCATGGAGTCCAGCATCTCCCCGGTGATGATCAGGGGGGCTTTTCTCCCGAACACCTGGGCGGTGGTGATTACCACGTCGCTTTTGCCCAGGTGCCTGGCCATTTCATCCTGCTGTTTCTTCAGCTGCTCTTCAGTGAGTGATTTGGCATAACCCTGGCTGGTGCTTCCTGTTTCCCCGATGTTCAGCTTGACAAAACGGCCCCCCAGCGACCGGACCTGCTCCTCAACTTCGGGACGGGTGTCATAGGCTTCAACTATGGCGCCCAGCCGCTTGGCCGTGGCAATGGCCTGGAGGCCCGCCACTCCTGCCCCGACAATGAAAACCCTGGCAGGAGACAGGGTCCCGGCCGGGGTGGTCATCATCGGAAATATCTTGTCCAGCGCCTCCGCCGCAACAATAACCGCAACATATCCGGCCAGGTTGGCCTGGGAAGAGAGGGCATCCATCTTCTGGGCCAGCGTGGTCCGGGGTATCATCTCCATGCAAATGGATGAAATCCTGTTTTCAGCCAGGACCTCAAGATAGCCCGGGTCGCTGAATGGATCGAGAAAACTCACTAACAGGGAATCCTTCTTAAGGCTGCTGATCAATTCAGCTTCCGGCTTATGAAGGCAGAGCATCAGGTCGGACGAAGCCAGGGCCTCCTCCCGGCCAACCACCCCGGCGCCGGCGTCAATGTACGCCTGGTCGGGAATCCTGACCGTTTTCCCGAGGCCCTCTTCGATTATCATTTCCGCGCCAAGCTCCGTCAGCCTCTTTACGCTTTCAGGCACAATCGGCACCCGGTTGTCACCTTCCCGAAAAACCCGGATAGAACCAATCTTCATCACTATCCTCCGTCTAACCCGCCTTCAGTGGGCTGATCAGGCCAGCCCAAGTATTCTCCTGGCATTCTCATTATAGATTTTCTTCAGGATGGAATCCGGCAGGTCTATCCCGGATATCCTCCACCTTCCCTGCGGAGGTGTCTCAGCAGGAGCATAATCGAAATACTCATCATCAGTCTCCAGGAACCTGTAATAGATTTCATACAGCTTGTCACCGAATACCTGCTGGGGAGTCTGGTATCCGTAAGGGACGGCATCAGTCCCGAACATGATCCTGTCCTGGTATTCTTCAAAAAACCTGCGGGACCTCCTGGGCTGGCGGCCGAGCTCACTTATCCTGGCTGAAAAATCCACGTACAAATTAGGGCACTCTTCCAGGCATTCCGAAACATAATCCAGGTTCTCGGAGTTTCCGATGTGGCAGGCTACATAATTGGTGTTTGGATGCTTCTTCATCATCCGCTGGCGGGCCTCCTGGAGCTCCCTGTCACTCGGATAGTCCCTGCCGTGAAATGACCAGTCAGGATGAGCGTTCAACTCCTCGAAGCGTTCGTTATACTGGTCGATCGGGTCGAAAAAGGCCTCCGGGTCGGATACGTGTATCCAGACCGGCATCTTCATGGCCCCGGCTGCTTCCCACATCTCGTCGTACCTGGGATCATCCACCTTCACCAGCGGCCCCTTGTCAACCTGCTCCCTCAGGAACAGGCCCAAAGTCTTGAGGACTTTCAGTCCTTTAGCCCCGTTCTTCCCGGCCCGTTCAACCTCGTCAGCCAGTATCCGGCTGTAGTCCGCTTCCATGATCCGGTGGTACCAGGGCTCAACAAAGGTAATGAAACGCTCCGCGTGCTCGCCGCTGAAATGATGCATGATCTCATCGTGCTCCGGGCCGTATCCCCCGGTCAGGTTGATCATGATATCAACCCCTTTGCGGTCCATCACCTCCACCAGCTCCTGCTTGGAGGCAAGATAGGAAACCCTGCTTGATCTCCCGCCTCCCCGCCCGACAAAGGTCAGGTGAGTGTGGGTATCGATCACCGGAAACCTGGGGGTCAAAACCTCGGTTTCCTTGACGTGCAGGTGGCTCTTGGGCTTGAAATCCACCAGAGCCAGAGGGCACTCCTGCCCGCCGGCCGGCCCCTGGTTTCCGGCACCCGAATAGGATGACCTTCCCACATGCTCCTGGGGGGCGGCCTGCAGGGCCCCTCCAACCGCGGCTCCCATTGAAGCCCCGGCTATACCTGATAACAGCTTTCTCCTACTAAGATTTGACATTTATTTAAAATTACCTCCTTTTTTATCTCACCATAATGACATACATTATCATTTTTTCGACACCTTATCCCCCAATTCACTCCCTCTCGGGGTCGGGGTCGCTATCGCTATCGGGGTCGATTCCCCGGCTGCCAGGGCCCCGGAGCCACCTATAAGGGACAGTCACCAGAAACGAACATAAGCTGGAAGCTTATGCCACGC
>CAZOGT010000280.1:0-4372 GCA_964579015.1 uncultured Acidobacteriota bacterium
GCCCAGCGGGAACAACAATGCCCTGACCCTCAACAACACCATGGGGCTGGTTGACTCCTTCGGCAATGACCTGGACCCTGACCTGGAGAGCTGTTACCTGCACAGCGCCGATTTTGATCCCGGCTCAGTAGAATCAGGGGATAACCTGGATATTTCCATCTGGGTCTGCAACGATGGGAACGGCCCGGCAACCGGGTTCAGCGTTGATTTCTATGCTTCCGGGAACACAGGGATCAGTGAGGATGACTATTTCCTGGGCCGCGCCTATTCTCCCGGCATTTCGCTGGGGGACGCCTATGCCGAACTTTTCTGGTCCGGCCCGGTACCCGGGTCTATTCCGAGCGGAAGTTACTACATTGGATGGATCATCGATGCTGATGATGATGTGCCGGAAAGCAACGAGGACAACAATACCGGCCTCATTACTTCACTACGGCTGAATGTCACCCAAGTCCAGGAATGCACCTACTCCATCTCTCCTTCAAGCCAGGTGTTCAGCGCTTCAGGGGGCAACGGGTCCCTGAATGTGCTTTCCCAGCCGGGCTGTTCCTGGTCGGCGGAAAGCCTGGACTACTGGATAACTATCCCGAATGGGGCAGAAGGCTCGGGCAGCGGTTCAGTAATCTACCAGGTACAACCCAACAGTTCCTACTTCCAGCGAACCGGGAAGATCCGCATAGAGGGTGAATATCTGACTATAGTCCAGCAGGGGGCCATTCCAGACTGCAGCGTGACCATGGATCCGGAAAGCCGGACCCACGAGGCAGAAGGGGGCAGCGGGGCCATTACGATAACAGTCCCGTCCGTATGCGAGTGGTCAGCCGCCGGCCTTGCAGACTGGATTACCATTATCTCTGGGCAGGAGGGGACCGGAAACGGAACCATTATCTACACGGTCGGGGAAAACAGGGGGACAGATGAACGATCGGGAATGATCCAGGTGAATGAGGCGTCCTTTTCAGTTTTGCAGAAATCTCCATATACTGCCCTGGAACGAAGTGACAGGATTGTTTTCCCTGCTGATTTTACGCAGTTCGGGAGCCTGCTGGACAACACCTTTGTCGGGGCTACGGTCATGAACCTCAACGAAGATACCAAGGGCATCATTTTTTCCGGCAGGGACCGCGAAGGGACTGCTCTGGAAACCAACAGCAGCCTCTCCGATCTGCAGCCAAAAGGCCAGCTGGCACGGGTGACATCCGAACTCATTGAACTATCCCCGCAGATGTCCACTGTCACCGGGAGCGGAGACAGAAACGGCCATCCTGTCCGGGGGATCTTTGTCGCAGGTGACAACCAGACAAAAAGGATGGAAGGCATCGGGAACCTCTGGACTCCTTCCCGTGAACTCTACCTCCTGCAGGGATGGGAAGAGCCCGGGCAGGTGACAACCATATTTCTCTATAACACCTCTACCGCGGCTACGGCTGAAGTAATCCTCGAATGGACCGACAGGGACGGGTCGCTGATAGACTCGGCCACACGCGATATTCATCCGGAAGGCACACTCTTCCAGACGCTCTCCGGCCTGTTCAGCTTTTCTCCGGATTCCCGGGACGGATACCTGAAGGTCACATCCTCAGCCGAAATCTGCGGGTTCACGCTTATTGCCACAGAGGAATCATTTATCGCCTTTCCCTCCCGGGTCCCTTCCGATACGGATGCCTTGTACGCGCCCCATTTTATACTCCTGCCCGACGGGAGCGGGACCGAAATTCAGCTGATCAATGCCGGAGAGATCCCTGTTTCATTGACCTTTCAAGCATATGAGGACCCGGGGACAGAGCTTGAGACACAGGCAACAAATCTTTTGCCGGGCGCCATGATCAGGGGAAGCCTCACTGACTACCTGCCTATTGATATTGAAGGGATGGAGGAAGACGGGATCCTGACCGGTAAATTCAGGATATCCATTTCCATAACCGGAAATTATGACGGATTCGAGGCCCCCAGGATAATCGGCGGACTGACCCTGAGCGGGAGAGCCGACAACTCGGCCGGGCTCCCCCTCGAAAAAACCGGCTGGAAAAAGACCCTTTTTCCCCATGTTGCCCAGTCAGTGAATATGGATATTTATACCGGGCTTTCCATTTGGAATATCAACAGCCTGCCGGCTGAAATCAGGGTCCTGGCCCGGGACCGGAACGGCCAGGTTTCAGCTGTTAAGGATTTGATACTCGATCCCAACCAGAGGCGGATCGGACTGCTGAATGAAGACTATTACTTTGGTCCGGAATTCTCCCAGGTGGGAGGGTACCTGGAAATCAGCAGTGACCAGCCGGTCATTTCTTTCTGTCTCTATGGAGACTTCGCAATGGAATACCTTTCCGCAATCTCCGGGCAGGAGCTCCGCGACTAACCCGCATTTCTCACCGGCTTGCTACTGCGGCGGCGAATCCAGTCTAAAGACAGGCATCGCTGTATGTCCTGAGGACTTCCCTGACTTTGTCCCTGGCCAGCTCCGCGGGCTCCGGCTTCAGCCTTTCGTCCCTGACTGCCTGGTACTGGGAGGGCATGTGCTGGCTCAAAAGTGACAGGGGGATCTCCATCTCAGCCAGATTGGAAAAAAGCCTCTCAATGGCTTTTTCAACCGGGGGCCGCTGCCAGTAATAACGCACGCGGTCGCTGAAGCTGTACTTCCTCTGCAGCAGCTGCTCCCCGGGTGTCCCGGGATAGTATTTCCGCCAGTAACCAGGATTGGCCAGCATTTCCTGCTCCAGAACGTCTTCGATTCCGGAGGGGACGGCCCGGTGTCCCAGTGCGGAAACCAGTTCTTTTTCAATTGCGCTTAAGGCAAAAATCCCCTCCCTGAGGGCAAACGTCAGCCAGGGGCCGACTTTAAGGATTGTAAAATTATCCTCTACCATCTCCCGCAATGCTTTCTTCTTCTGGTAGTCGGTGGAATGAGCCTCCAGGGTCATTCCCGGGTATGCTTCGATGAATCCTGAAAGATCAGCAGCTTTTTCCCGATCATATTCGATTATAAAATCATTTCCAAACTCAACTCCGGGCTGAACCACCAGGGCCACAACCCGCTCCCAGGGACCTTCGAGCCCGAGGCGTTCGAAGGCCCTCCTGGCGTTGGCAATAGTCGTAGAGGCTTCGGCCGGCTCAGTGATGTGCAAACCCTCATCATGGTCCTGCACGCCTCCCGGCACCGGGACCTCTGTCCCCACTACATAAACCGGATCCATTTCGCCTTTCCGGAATTTCTCCATCACCGAACAGAGTTCGGCTGATCGCAATGCGACTGTTTCATCAGGCAAAGGAAGATGGTCCCCGGCACATGGTGCGCTGGCATCAAGATGGATTTTCGAAAACCCGGCTTCCGCATATTCCCTGACCAGGATTTTCGCCTTGTCCATTGCCGTCTCAGCCGGCTCATCTTTCCAGACAGTCGGCCCCAGGTGGTCTCCGCCCAGTATCAGCCGTTTTTCGGGAAAACCGGCTTTCTCTGCCATTCTTTTCATGTAGTCCGCAAAGGAAGCCGGCGTCATCCCGGTGTAACCTCCATACTGGTTGACCTGGTTGCAGGTCGACTCCACAAGCAGAAAGGAGCCATCCTCCTTTGCCTGTGCAAAGGAAGCCTGGAGCACGAATTCATTGCTGGAGCAGACCGAATAGATGCCCCTGGTGGAGCCGCTCTCATGAACCGAAATAATCTCGGAAACCGGATGTAAACCGCTAGATTTCATAAATGGTAACTCCCTGGACAACCCTGTTGATTACGCCGGCGGCACTGGGGCAGTCCGGCTTCAGGCCGAGGCTCATGGACCTGAAGGTCCCAAGGATCTGCCCGACCGTTACATCGGTCATTATCCGGAACTGGTCCTCGACCGAACGTCCGTCCGGAAAGAGCTCAACGATGTTTTCAGTGATATTCCGCAGCTGTTCATCGGCCCGGTCACAGACAACCAGCATCCCCATCCCCTGGCCCTTCTGCCTGATCTCCTTGAGCATGTCCATCTCATATCTGCGGACCGACGATTCTGATGACAGGCCGGCAACAACCGCACAGGTGTCGTCAACAAACACCTGGGGGCCGTGGCGAAGCCCCAGGAATGATTCAAACCTTGCAGCCACCTGCCCATCTGTCATCTCCTGCATCTTGAGCTGGCATTCCTGCATGGTTCCGAAAAGGGTGTCGGACCCCAGGAAACAGGCCCTTTCAAAAGGCTTCCCGCCAAAATCAGCCAGCATATCGCCATATTCAGTAAACACCCGCTCCGCTCCCTCTCCGAGTCTCCTGCAGGTTTCCCTCAGGGAATCCCCTGCATCAAGCCACGGGAGACTGGCGGCAACCATGACCATGGTCGAAAATGAACTGGTCATCACCAGGGAACGGTCATCGGTCTCTTCCGGCAACAGAATA
>CAZOGT010000281.1:0-4330 GCA_964579015.1 uncultured Acidobacteriota bacterium
TCCTGATCCAGCGGTTTTCAGTGCGGGGCAGCCTTTTTTCCATTATTGTCTCCCATGGTTTTCCGGACAGCTGGCTTTCTTTTCCTTCGAGAATAAGCAGGGTCGTGCCGGATTCCCGGAGCAGGGAGAGGGTCAGTTCTGACAGCCTGAGGGCCCGCACTGTGGCCATTTCAGTCTGTTTCCAGATATCCGCCTCCTCTGAAAAGCCGTGCATGACCCGGCCGGGGAGGGCCAGTTCCCGCAGTGCGGCGGAAAGGAAAGTGGCCTTCTTCAGGTTCTTCTCAATCGGGAAGGTCGGCCGGGAAGGGTTCAGGATATGCATGGGGATCCCCGGGAAGCCGGCCCCTGATCCAATATCAGCGATGCCTGCAACGGGGAAGGGCAGCAGCTTTTCAGCAAGAAAGCCTTCGAACAGGTGATGACGGACCAGTTCGCGTTGATCAGTGACACTGGTGAGGCTGATTTTCCGGTTCCAGCGGGCCATGAGCCGCAGAAACAGGGCACTCCTCGAAGCCTGTTGGGCGGATAAGGCGATCCCCAGGTCTTCACTTGCCTCAGCTATGATATTTTCAAGAGTGTCTTTTGTCACTGGTTTTCAGATAAATATGAAGAATGGATATGGTCGCCGGATTAAGCCCGGGAATCCTGGAAGCCTGTCCCAGGGTGGCAGGGCGGCACCGTTCAAGGCGCTCCGCCATCTCCCGGGAGATTCCCGGAATCCGGACGTAATCGATCGAAGCGGGCATCCTCAGGTTGTCGATATTCTTGAGCCTCCTTATTTCCACTTCCTGCTGTCTGATGTACCCTTCGTACCTGATTTCATTGTGAATCGCCCGGAGTTCCTCAGGATCAAGGACATGCCCGTTGGTCCGGAGCAGGTCGTCCATCATCTCCAGGGTGAAAAGAGGATTCCTGATAAGGTGGGAGAGAAGGGTTCCTTTGTTGAAACCTTCTTCTGCAAGCAACGGGGCTGAACCTGAAAGTGCGGCGCTGAGCCTGGATTTATCCAGAAAGTCCCGGGCCCTGTCGATCCTTTTCCATTTCCTGCGGAAACGCTCGATCCTGGTGTCGTTGTTGAGGCCCAGCTCATGGCCATAAGGGGCCAGCCGGCGGTCCGCATTATCAATGCGCAGCACCAGGCGGTATTCCGCCCGGGAGGTGAACATTCTATAAGGTTCGTCCACGCCGTGGTTTACCAGGTCCTCAACCAGGATCCCGATGTAGGATTCATGGCGGCCAAGGTAGAAAGGCTCCCTGCCCCGAAGCTTCAGAACGGCATTTATCCCGGCCATCAGGCCCTGGGCGGCCGCCTCTTCGTAACCAGTGGTCCCGCAGATCTGGCCGGCCAGGAAAAGTCCGGGCACTTTTTTCAATTCGAGGCTCAGAAGGAGTTCCCTGGGTTGAACGAAATCATATTCAACCGCATAGGCAGGCCTGATCATGGCCTGGCTGGACAGGCCCGGAACAGTATCCAGGATCTTCACCTGGACATCAAGCGGCAGGCTTGAAGAGAGGCCGTTTATGTAGAGCACATCGGAGCCGGCTTCCTCTGGTTCGATAAAGAGCTGGTGACGGTCACGGTCAGGAAAACGGACAACCTTGTCCTCAATGGATGGACAGTACCTGGGGCCGATTCCCTCGATGATTCCCCCGTAGAGAGGGCTGCGGTGCAGGTTGTCCCTGATCACCTGGTGAGTCTCGTCAGAGGTGTAGGTCAGCCAGCAGGGCTGCTGCGGGACATCCGCTCTTCCCTCAAGGACCGTGTCAAACGAAAAGAACGTCGGTTCCTCATCCCCCTGTTGCTCAGGAAGTGTGGATAAATCAAGTTTCTTCCTGTCCAGGCGGGGCGGGGTCCCGGTCTTGAGGCGGCCGATTTCAAGATCCAGCTGCCGAAGAGACTCGGCCAGACGGTCGGAGGAAGTGTCTCCGGAACGCCCGGATTTGAAATACCAGTCACCGATAAAGCACCGGCCCTTCAAAAATGTACCGGTAGCCAGAATCACCAGGGATGCTTCCAGCAGCGTACCATCAGCCAGGCCAACCCCGCGGAGCAGCCCTTTCTCAAAATGCAAAAAAGAAGCCTCGGCCTTGACTATATCCAGTAAGTCCTTTTTTTTCAGCTCTTTAAAGACTTCAAGCCGATACATTCTCTTGTCATTCTGAGTGCGCGGGGCCTGAACAGCAGGGCCCCGGCTTCGGTTGAGCAGGCGGAACTGGAGGGCCGTCCTGTCAGCGATCCTGCCCATGATACCCCCCAGGGCGTCAATTTCACGTACCAGGTGCCCTTTGGCAATCCCCCCTATGGAGGGGTTACACGACAACTGGCCGATCATATCCGGAGACATGGTTACCAGGGCGGTGCCGGCCCCCATTGAAGCCGCGGCATGAGCGGCTTCATAACCGGCATGCCCACCGCCGATTACAACTATTTCGTATTTCATTCTGTTCATTGATTTTTTTTGGGTACCGGATCATTATAAATAAAAAGGGCTGCGGCGGTTCCCATATTCCTCAAACGGGGGAAGGCTGTCTTCAACTTGCTGCCGGAATCCGGTAGACTATCTCAACCAGGATGGATAAAAAAAAGAGACTGACAGCTTCAGTTGCCGCATCCGGCTGAGCAGCCAAACTGGCACCGGGTGTGCTCGAACGGATTCTGTCAGGAGTAAAATCTGCACCTGATCCCAGGGTATTGATCGGTTTTGACAAGGCCGATGATGCCGGGGTATATCTTCTTGACGAGAATACCGCACTGATACAGACCGTGGATTTCTTTACGCCCATTGTAGATGATCCATTTGTCTTCGGGCAGATAGCAGCGGCAAACGCCCTCAGTGATGTCTATGCCATGGGCGGAAAGCCGCTGGTTGCGCTTTCAATCCTGGCGGTTTCCACCTCGGTGGTGGAGGAAGATGACATCAGGCATATGCTTTCCGGCGGCGTGGATAAGATGAATGAGGCCGGAGTCCCTGTAATCGGGGGCCACTCCATAAGGGACAATGAGGCCAAGCTCGGGTATTGTGTCTCCGGTACAGCGCGTCCGGACCGGATATTCAGTAATGCCGGTGCCCGGCCGGGGGATGTATTGCTCCTCACCAAGCCCCTGGGCACGGGAATCATTGCAACCGCGCTTAAAGCGGGTAAAGCCGGGGCCGAAGCAGAAGAGGAGGCTGTGAAATGGATGTGTACCCTCAATCGTGTTGACCCTGAAGTCCTTTCGGCCCACGAAGTGCACGCCATCACTGATATCACCGGCTTCGGCCTGATCGGGCATGCCACGGAAATGGCCCGGGCCAGCGAGGTTTTTTTCCAGCTGAGCGCAGAGGCCATTCCCGTAATCCCTGGAGCCATGTCCCTGGCCGCGCGGGGTTTTCTCCCCGGAGGCCTCGTCTCCAACCGGGATTATTTTTCCTGCGCGGTTGACTGGAACCGCACGGATGAGATGCTGCAGCATTTGGCAATGGATCCCCAGACTTCCGGAGGGCTTTTAATCAGCCTTCCTGGGGAAAGGGCGGAAGCCCTGGCCGGGCTGTTGAGGGAAGACGGCTTTTTGGCCTGTATTATCGGAAAGATACAAGGCTCCGGGAATAAACGCCTGGAATTCATTTGATTTCAGAGGCTTGCCTCAGGAAGCAGCGGTTCATTCGAGACCGGGGAAGTCCACCTTGAAAAGTGTTGTGGAACGCGGCTTGATGGAAATCTCAAAGAATTCATCAGATACGGCAATTACCGCACCCGTGAGGGGGTCCGTGATCCTGGCCTGGAAAGGAAGGCTGATCCTCCTTTTTCCGCCGGAGGCGGTATGAATCCCCAACCAGCCGCGTCCCGCGTAGCAGACATCATCGGTTTCCAGGTAAAGATGGACCCCTGCTTCCCGCCACAGGCTCCGGAGTTCGCCGGATGACCAGGAAAAACGGCCGGGTTGAAAAGTATGTTTTTCCGGGGACCGGTAGATGTGGGTGCCCTTGAGGTCGGTCCAGATCACTACTTTTCCGGATTCCAGCCATCCACGCATCCTTGCGGATTCCCCCGGGGTCAGTTTCGGAAACCCCATCAGCCAGATGACCCGATATGATGAGAATGGAAGGATCTCCAGGTCGTCACGAAGATACAAGTCATAAGGGGCCCCGGTTTTTCCCAGGGAATAACGGTTTTTGAGGATTTTTTCGGTCATGGCCCCGAACCCGGCGTCCAGGTAGTGAAGTTCCTCATCAACCAGGACACAGACATGAGGGGACATTTCCTCAACCAGGGGGGCTGAAGCCGTCCCGTAAAGAGAATTAGTGGTCTCGAGTACCCCCAGCAGCATGGGATCACTGAACCATCCTCC
>CAZOGT010000282.1:0-4317 GCA_964579015.1 uncultured Acidobacteriota bacterium
TGACTCCCTTGTCAGGAGTACTCTTTTCTTGTTTCCTCGCTGGTCGGGATAACCGGCTGATCGGAAAGCACTTTTTCCAGCTCATCCAGTTCCGCGGGCCCGTCTTCCAGGGGCGTGGCAATCTGCCCTCCCCGGGCCGCGGAGCGGAGCAGTCCCATCATGGCTTCGAATCCCTTATAGGCATTGTCAAAGTTGCATTCGTGAACCTTTCCGGTGTTGAGCCAGTCAGCCATATCCTGGATGTATGGAGGCATGTCATGGTCATAATCCATGGCTCCTTCGCCGCTCATCACTCCATCTTTGGTGACTGCGCGCCATCCTCCGTTGGTCAGGACTTCGGCGAAGCCTTCGGTTCCCTGGATCCCGATACGGTTCTTGCCGAACCATTTCTTGACATCCGGCTGGTCCTGGGCCCCGGCCCCGCATTCCACGTAGCCGCGGACTCCGTTGGCGTAATGGATAACCCCGGCAATATAGTCAGGCGAGGGGTGGTTGTCGCTCATTTTGTTGTTACCGGCGGCCTGTCCCATGACCCATTCAATGTCTTCGTAGTTGTTGTACCAGGACATGTAGTCGATCATGTGGCTCATCATGTGGATCATCCACCCGGTTGCGGTGGCATAGACCATCTGGATCCTGCCGAGGTCGCCGCTGGCCGCGATTTCCCTGACTTTCCGGTAATGCGCTCCGTAACGGTGCTGGTGGCTGACCACTGCCTTGATTCCGGAGTCATCAATCAGTTTTTTGAGCCGCAGCCCTTCATGGGTGTTTTCGCCGACCGGTTTCTCAAAAGCGACCATTTCAGCTCCGCAGTCCACGGCTATCTTTACCATGTCATAACGAAGATTGGGCATGGTGCAGAAACAGAACACATCGGGCTTCAGTTCTTCGGCCATGGCTGCAGCGTCGGATCCCTGGCGGACGTCCTGCATTCCCAGGGATTCAGCTGCTGAGCTGAGCATTTCCTGGCTTATATCGCATATTCCGGTTACTTCAAAATTTTTATTAGCCTGGAAGGCAGCGGCATGATGTTTGCCTCGTTTACCCATTCCAACGACCATTACTTTATATTTTTCCATGATTATCCTTCCTTAAAAGACCGCCTGGAGATCCTTTCCGTTTCAGGCAGGCGCGGGGCCGGCGGCATATGCCTGGAGAGAAGAGGTTTTTATGGAACCCCGCGGCTACTGTTTCCGGGCTTGATTGAGGCAACAGGAAGCCCCGCGCTCAGCGGGGCTTCCTGTTGAGGGTTATTGGCGCCGGATTCTACTGGAGGCTGTCCCATTCGAGGCACTTGGCGATTACGTAGTCTGCTTCTTCCCTGGTGAGTTCAGGGTACATCGGCAGGGACACGCAGGTAGCAGCGTTTTGTTCTGCGTTATCAAGGGATCCGACGAGACGGGCGTCTTTGCCCCAGGGGAATCCTTTCTGCTGGTGGATTGCGATTGAGTAGTGAGTCTTGGCATCCACTCCGGCGTTATTAAGGAACTTCAGGAGGCTTTCCCGCTTGTCTTCATTCGCGGTCTCAATTACATAAAGGTGAAAAACATGCCGGTAGCCCGGCTTTATGTAGGGAAGAGAGAAATTCCTGGCACCCTTGAGCCCTTCGCTGTACACCTTGGCCCACCCGATGCGCTGGTCGGTCCACTCGGTGATATGCTTCATCTTGGCGCTGAGCACCCCGGCCTGGATGTCATCAAGGCGGCTGTTGAAACCGAAGCTGTGCACGTTGCGGGCCGGGGAACCATGGTTGCGAAGCCTCCTGACCGTTTCGTTGATTTCGTCAAGGTCAGTAAAAACCATTCCGCCGTCGCCAAAGCATCCAAGGTTTTTCTGGATGATGTAGCTGGTGCATACCGCATCGGAAAATTCTCCCTGTTTGAAGGTGTCCCCATGGCCGTCTATGCCCTGGGCGTTGTCTTCGATTACGCGGAGATCATGTTTCTTGGCGATCGCGGCAATCGCGGGCATATCGGCGCACTGCCCGTAGAGGTGTACCGGCATGATGGCCCTGGTCTTGTCGGTTACCGCGGCTTCGATTTTTGCCGGGTCGACATTTTTTGTCCGGGGATCACAGTCAACCAGTACCGCGGTAGCCCCGGCAATCCAGATGGCTTCGGCTGTGGCGAAAAATGTGTTGGCATTGGTAATGACTTCATCACCAGGGCCTATTCCGAGAGCCATCAGGCAGAGCCATAATGCGTCTGTTCCATTACCAACGCCGATGGCGTGCTTTGAGCCGAAATATTCAGCAGCCTGGGCTTCAAATTTACTGAGCATCGGGCCCATGACATAATTTCCGCTCATCAGAACTTCATTGATGTTGGAATCAATCTCATCTTTAATGTTTTCGTACTGGCGCACATGGCCGTAAAATCCTACTTTCATATCAGGTTCTCCTAAATATTTACTCAATAATTATTAACATTTTTCCTAATCCGGAAACTCTACTTTACACTTTTTTTTCTACTTTGTTAAATAATACTCAATTTGAATATAAGTATGTCAAGGACGGCCGGAAGGCCCTTGCCTGGATGCACGGCTGGAAAGAGGGCAGGGAGAATCAATGCCTGCCTGGAGGTTCAGTATATTTATGCAGTATTGACCATTTAAACACCCATCTGGATTCCTTGCCTGAAAGACCGGGTTGCGTTCTAATTACCTGTTTAACCGTTATTTAACTGAATTCCTTCCATTCAGGCTCGTTATCAAAGATCCAGTTGTAATATTCTTTTTCCTGCAGGAGCAGTCCGGCCTCCTCATCAACGATTACTATGCAGTCCTCATGCAGTTGCAGGGCTGAAGCGGAAACCATGGCCGTAACAGGGCCTTCAACTGCCTTTGCCAGGATTTCCGCTTTGGATTCCCCGGTAGCCAGCAGCAGTATTTGTTTTGCTTCGAGGATGGTGCCCACTCCCATGGTCACGGCCCTTTTCGGCATACTGGAAGGGGGATCGAAAAAGTGTTGATTCTGGGCAATGGTTTTAGGAGTCAGGGCCTTCTCCCTGGTGCGGGATTTCAGGGCGGACAAGGGTTCATTAAAGCCGATGTGCCCTGATTTGCCAATGCCGAGAAGCTGCAGATCAATCCCTCCGTCGAGGCGGATATTCTCTTCGTACTCAAAGCACTCTTTTTTGAAGTTTTCGGCCATTCCATTGGGCAGATAGGTGTTCCTGAGGTCAATATTGACCTGGTTGAACAGGTGCTTGTTCATGTAGGTCCGATAGGAACCTGGATGTTCAGGCGGGATTCCGATGTACTCATCCAGGTTGTAGGTACGGAGAAGCGAGAAATCAAGGCCTTGTTCCCTGTGCCTCCATACCAGTAGCGCGTAGAGGCGTTCCATGGTCTGCCCGGTGGCCAGTCCCAGTACGGAATGCGGATGGTTCCTGATTCTCCTGTCGATAATTTGAGCAGCCAGTTCGGAAACTGATTTTTCGTCAGGCCTGATAATAACTTGCATGGTTTTTAAATTCCTTTTTATAGATCCAGTTTATAGATCCAGCAAAGAGCAGGGAGCAGTATTTGCGCGGTTTCAAGGCAATTAGTTAAAAAATTCATCAAATATTATTTTTTCATATTCTAACGTTTCCGGCTTTGAAATTGAAGTGCCTTGATGTGGGATCATGGGGAATACCCGCAATGGATGGATTTCATTTTTTGTCACTGGCCGGACCCGACCTGCTACCATTAATCTCAAAAATAACCTCAGCGACGACCCGGGAGAGAATAAATGTTTATACGCAGGATGTTGATTCTATCGCTAATTACGGCCTTGTGTCCGCTTTCTACCCTGTCCGGCGATGTTGACCGGGCCGGGAATGTTGACCGGGCTGCCGCAGTCAGGGCCTGGCAGGAGATGAAGTTCGGGCTGTTCATTCATTGGGGACTTTATTCAGTGGCCGGGGGAGTGTGGAAGGGTGAAAAGGTGGAGACCGGTTACAGTGAGCAGATCATGGCCTGGGTTGGTGCTTCCCCGGCGGAATACGCTGAACTGGCATCCGGATTTACCGCGGAGAGGTGGGACCCGGACGCGCTGTGTGAGCTCGCGAAGTCCGCGGGCATGCGGTATATCGTGCTGACAGCCAAGCACCATGACGGGTTCTGCCTCTTTAAAACCGGAACCACAAAGTTCAATTCCGTAGAGATGACCCCTGCCGGGCGTGACCTGGTCAGGGATCTGGCAGAGGCCTGCTCGCGGCACGGACTGAAGCTCGGCCTCTATTATTCCCTGATTGACTGGTCCCACCCGGAGGGGAACACCCCGGAACCTGCCTATAATTCCAACCCGATTACGCCCGGCCTGGAAAAGGACAG
>CAZOGT010000283.1:0-4315 GCA_964579015.1 uncultured Acidobacteriota bacterium
CAGCATCCCTACCGTCATCCCGATTTCACCCCAAACCGGGACCGCAACCTTATGAAAACGCGCCAATGCCGAGGAATCAAAATCAACCTGAATCGTCGGGATCTTCCTGCTGATTCCGGAATGGGCGCTGAACCCGGCCCCCAGGACCAGAAGGCAGTCAGATCCTGTCATCGTCCTGGCGGCAACCGGGGTTCCGCTCCGGCCGACAACCCCGCAGGCCAGGGGGTGGCTGTCGGGAAGCAGTCCTTTTGCCTTGTAGGTGGTAATTACCGGGAGGTTGAACTTTTCCGCCGTTTCCACGACCAGTGCCGCGGCGGGGAGAGCTCCATACCCAGCGATTATGACCGGCCTTTTCGATTTCCCCAGCAGTTCCAAAGCCGCATCCAGGGATTCGGAAGGCGGTGAAATCTCTGTCCGCATCATCCTCCCTGCCGGATCACCGGGCTCGCTATTCTCAGAAACCGCCAGCTTCTGGATTTCATCAGGCACCACCAGGTGGGAAACCCTGCGGCCGGTCAGGGCATTTTTGCAAGCCAGGCTCATAAGTTCACCGTAACGGGAAGCAGAGAGGACTGTCTGCTGCCAGGCGGCGACTCTCCCGAAAGCGGCCTGCAGGTCAACCTCCTGGAATCCACCCGGCCCCAGCACCTGGGTTTCCACCTGCCCGGTTATGGCCAGCAACGGGGAACGGTCCAGGTTGGCATCCCAGAGCCCGGTCAGCAGATTTGTGGCCCCAGGGCCGGCAATTGTGAGGCAGGCTGAAAGCCTGCGAGTCAGTTTCCCATAGGCCGAACAGGCAAAAGACGCTGCCCCCTCGTGCCTTACGCTTATGAATTTCAGGCGGCCCTGGCCCTCTACCTTTCTGACGGCTTCACCCAGCCCCAGATTTGAGTGGCCCAGCATCCCGAATACCCAGCGCACTCCCCAGTTGGCCATGGTTTCAACCAGCACATCACTAACCACGGCCCGGGAGAGAATTCTGCCTTTATCCGTGTCGAGCTCCGGGTGCCGGCCGGAGGCTGAATCTTCGAGAAGCGTAAAACGGCCTCTTCCTACACCGCAGACCGGGCATACCCAGTCACCGGGAAGGTCGTCCCAGAGAACTTTTTCCTTTGCTTCATCATACCGGTAGTTACAGACATCGCAGACATATACACTCATACCAGAAGCCGATCTACCCGGAAAAAAGACAAGCCGGAATCTCCAAAAGGGAAAGTCCGGCCTTGTGGTCAACTTGTGGTCAAAAAGAAGACTGAAACCGGGGATTCAGTCAGGCCCTGTTACACAAGCGAAAAATGATCTTTACCTACACCGCAGACCGGGCATACCCAGTCCTCGGGAAGGTCGTCCCAGAGAACTTTTTCCTTTGCTTCATCATATTTCCACTGGCAAACATCACATACGTAAACTTTCATCACTAACTCCTTAACCCTTTCCGCAAGAATCTCATTTACACGTATATTGTTTCAAAAGATTGTTTCAAAATATTCTAAACCAAAAAAATGGCGGCCACGATTTTTTATTCTATTATATAAACTTGTTTACTGGATCGCGAACAGCGAAAATTCAGACAGGATCAAAACTGAATAACCTGGATCCACAGGCGGAATCATTTCAGCCCGGCAGAGCAATAAACTAAAGAGGATAAACCAAAAGGGTCAACAGGGAAGGAATCAACAATGGCTCCTGAAATAAACCGTTTTTTATATTTTATTCAAATCTCACTGGTTCTATCAGCGTCCCTTATCACGCTGTCCTGCAGGGCCGGTGAAACAGTTTCCGGACCAGCTGTTGAGACACAGGAGGAAACTGTTAAATGGGGACACGTGAAACTGACTGAAGGCCCGATGAACAGCATTCTTCTCAAGGACTACAAACCTTCTTCCTCCCTGGTTGTACCGGAGAACCATCCCCCGACTGCCAGCTTTCCGGTGATTGATGTCCACACCCATGTGTACGCTCAAACACCGGATGAAATAAGGCAATGGGTTGAAACCATGGACCGGGCCGGAATAGAGGTCACGGTTGTTTTAACCGGCGCCACCGGGGAGAGGTTTGACGAGCTGTGCGAACTCTACCTGGGGGCATGGCCCGGCCGTTTCCAGCTCTATTGCGGCCTCCTGACTGAAAACATTGAGGATGCCGAATATCCGCGGATGGCGGTGGATGAGCTGGAAAGATGTTACCAGGCGGGGGCCAGGGGAGTCGGGGAACTGGTAGACAAAGGGTGGGGCTTCGGATCGAATGAAGAATCGAACCCGCCAAGGGATAAGAGGCTTCATCCCAATGATTCCAGGCTGGATCCTTTCTGGGAAAAATGCGCTGAACTGAACATCCCTGTTAATTTTCACATCGCTGATCATCCTTCCTGCTGGGAGCCCCTTGGACCGGAATGGGAGAGGACTCCTGATTTCCAGGTTTTCAACCTTTACGGAAAAGATGTACCCTCCTATGAAGAATTGATCAGCATGAGGGATGCAACCCTGGAGAAGCACCGGGACACGACCTTCATCCTTTGCCACCTCAGCAACCTGGGCAACAACCTGGGGCGCCTCGCAGGGGACCTGGAAAGGCATCCCAATCTATACCTTGACATTTCCGCCAGAGACTATGAAATAGGCCGGCAGCCGAAAACCGCCGGAGCCTTTCTTGAAACCCATGGCTCCAGGATCATGTTCGGGACTGACATGGGAAGGGAACTGGAGATGTATCAGGGATGGTGGCGCCTCCTTGAAACCGGGGATGAATTCATCCCCGGGCGCCAGTGGTGGAGGCTGTACGGACTGGAGCTGGACCGTAATACCCTTGAACAGATCTATCGCCTGACCGCGGAAACCATCCTCAACCGGGAATAGGCCTGGTACAGGAAACTCCTGCCCGGGTCCTGGCCGCATGACCGGGCACAGGACCCGGAACCGGGCCGTCCCCTGCTCCTGGTTCATTGAATCATCCAAAATTGACCAGTTCATCAATCCTGACCGCCCGGCCTTTCTCAATCGACCTGTAGGCGGCGATGCCGATAATCGCGCTCATGATCCCGGCCCTGGAACCGGCCCGGTGCCCCAGCTCATCAGGGCTCTCTGGGATAAAGATATGGTCTCGTATCAACCTGTCACTGCCTCCGTGGGACCCGGATCTTCTCTGCAGCGGCACCAGAGGGACTTCCTTTTCCCCGGAGCTGCGTATCACCCTGATTTCAGCAGAAGCATCCACGTCCCAGGGCTGGCTCCCGTAATTCCGCAATTCGATTCTGCCCCGGGAACCGTTGAACACAATCATCTGCCCCTCAACCGGCAGGCCGGCATTCAGGGAATATGTCACCAGGACCTTATTATCGTATTTCACCAGGACACTCATCGTGTCGTAGATGTTGATGGCGTTACGGAACACACATCCATCCCTGAAATACCCGTCTTCACTCTCGCAATCGACATAAAGCTTCACGGCGTATTCATTCTGCGTGATATCCCAGTAATAGGGACACCTGTCCTTGTAGGAACAGAGGCGGCAGTTGGCATGCCGGAAAGGCCCCTTCCGGCCATACCGCTGCAGTTCCCCATAAGCGGATACCTCCACCGGGTCCCCTTCAATCCACCAGTTCAGCTGATCAAAATGATGCGAGGCCTTGTGAACCAGCAGGGTTCCGGAATTCTGCTTAATCCCATGCCAGCGGCGGAAATAGCTGGTCCCATGGTCATCATCCAGGTACTCGGCATAGTCAACGGAGAGCAGGTCCCCTACAGCCCCTTCCCTGAGGAGTTCCTTCACCCTGGTCGCGCTGACTCCATACCGCGCGTTGAAGGTCACGCTTATGTCCCCGTCATGGATCTTCCCGGCATCAATAATGCTCTGGCACTGCTCCTCATCCGTAGCGAAAGGCTTTTCGCAGATCACGTCACAGCCCAGCTCAAGAGCCCTTATCACGTAATGCATATGGGTCGAATCCATGGTCGTGACGATAATCCTGTCAGGACGCGTCTCCTTTACCATCTTGTCAAAATCGGTAAAAACCGGGATCTCAGGAGGGGTTCCTGCCGCGGCCGAAGATCCTTCCGCCTGGCTCAGGTGACCATCCATGTTTTCCAGGTTGCTGCGGATCAGCTGCTCAGCCACCCTGGCCCTCTTCGGGTTGATATCACACAGCCCGACCATTTCAACCCTGTCCGCATAATCACGGACCACCGGCGACCCCCACATTCCGATTCCCCGGGACCCGGTCCCGACTATAGCCAGCCTGGTTTTTCCGGAAGCGGAAGCCCGTCCCGTCCCGGCTGTTGAAGCCAGGGCTCCCAGGGCCGCACTGCCGGCAATTACA
>CAZOGT010000284.1:0-4307 GCA_964579015.1 uncultured Acidobacteriota bacterium
ACGGATACCCTTCGAAGTGCAGCCAATGATCTCAAGGATGTACTGCGGGAGTACAGCGGAGTCTTCGATATCGCTGATTCGTTCAGGGCTGGAAAAAGAGAAGTAAAACTTAAGATCCGGCCTGAAGCCGAATTGCTGAACCTGACCCAGATGAACCTGGCCCGACAGGTCAGGCAGGCTTTTTACGGGGAAGAAGCTCAGCGTATCCAGAGAGAGAGGGATGATGTCAGGGTCATGGTCAGGTACCCCGAGAAAGAAAGGGCTACCCTTGGAACCCTGGAGGAAATGAGAATCCGTACCCCGGCCGGGGTTGAAGTGCCGTTCAGTACCGTTGCCGAAGCGGAAATGGGGAGAGGTTTCTCAACCATTGACAGGGTTGACCGCCGCAGGGCTGTCAATGTTACGGCTGCAGTTGATCCGGCCAGGGCCAATGCCAACGAAATCATTACCCGGCTGGAGGGTGTCGAACTTAAGGAAATCCTGGACAGGTATCCCGAAATCTCTTATTCACTGGAAGGGGAGCAGAAGGAGATGAAGGATACCATGCTTTCCCTGGCGGAAGGGTTCATAATTGCGGTCATTTTTATTTTTGTTCTGGTTGCCGTTCCATTAAAGTCATATATACAGCCGCTGATAATCATGTCGGCTATTCCCTTTGGACTGGTGGGCGCACTTATCGGGCACATCATTATGGGTTATGACGTGTCCATGCTCTCCCTGTTTGGTGTTGTTGCCTTGTCAGGAGTGGTTGTGAATGACAGCCTGATCATGGTTGACACGGTCAACAAGAACCGGGCCCGGGATATGTCCCTGTTCAAGGCGGTCATAAATGCGGGTTCTGTCCGGCTCAGGCCGATCCTGCTGACCTCACTGACCACCTTTGGCGGGCTGACTCCCTTGATCCTGGAAAAGAGCATGCAGGCCAGGTTCATGATTCCAATGGCCATATCCCTGGGATTCGGAATTATCTTCGCCACCATTATCACCCTGATCCTGGTTCCCACTCTCTACATGATCCTGGCCGACCTGCGGCATGCAGGCTACTGGCTTCTGGGCCGGGAAGACGCAGTAAAAAGCGAGTTGTGGATCCATGACTGATTCCGGATCATTTCGGTGCGCGGCACCATCCGACGGGCCGGATCATGCAGGGGGAACAGTTTCTAAAAAATACAAGAGCGGATCTCCCTCAGAAGCGCCATTCAATACGGTGGCTGCCGCTTTGCAGGAACAGCTCTTCCGGTGAGGCAGGACTGCCGTTTACCAGGACTGATTCCGCACCTTCGGGAATCCTGACCTCGGCTTCAGTGCCCACCGGGACTGAGGCCTCGATCATCATATTCCCGTCGGTTGCTTCCCAGCTGACCAGGATTCTGCCGTAAGGAGTAGCCTTTTCAGCCCTGACCCACCCAAGGCCCTCCGGCACCTGGGGATCGATCAGGAATCTCCGGTAGGCCGGAAACCCTTCCAGGGGCATTATTCCCCCGGCGGCCTGGTAGAACCAGGACCCAACCCCGTTGAAGCAGTTATGGATATGGCTCCTTGCGCCGTCCCAGTGCTCCCAGGTGGTGGTGGCGCCGTTCTCTATCATGTGCAGGTACCCGGGATAGCCCCTGCTTTTGAGCATTGAATACATAAGGTCAGCTGATCTGCCCTCAGTAGCCCATTCCGTTATTACCGGTACGCCCACCAGTCCGGTTGCCAGGTGGCCGCGGTTTTTTTCGATGATGTTTTTTTTCAGGTTGCCGGTCACTGTTTCAAGCAGTTCATCAGGAACAATTCCGGCTATCAGCGGAAAAGCCAGGTCGGTCTGGTCCCCATCGGCATAAAGGCCTGAATTTCCGTTGTAGAAGGATTTGTGAACAATGGTTTTCAGCTCATCTCTCTTCTTTGAAAAACCGGAGGCTTCCTCTTCCCTGCCAAGCTCCGCGGCAATCCTGGCCATGGTATCCAGGCAGACAACAAGATAGGAGTTGGCTATCAGGTCAATCGATTCAGGGTGTTTATCGTCAATCCCTTCAGGAGAAGCCCAGTCTCCGAGGTACCAGGCCCGGTAGTCCGTTTCCGGCCAGGGCTTCAGCAGCCCGCCTTCCGAATATTGGTCAACGTATCCCAGCCACTGCTTCATTACCGGGTAATGTTCTTCAAGAACCCGCAGGTCTCCGTAGTTCATGTACGTGTTCCAGGCAGCTGTGATGATGAACCCGCACCAGTAAGGGCCTCCGCCTGCCGGATAAGGATTGGGTGCGGTATGCGGCATTCCCCCGTCGGGCCTGATACAGTCCGCCCAATGGTCGAGCCAGGTTGAATAGAGGGGCCCGAGATCAAACATGGTCTGGGCAGTCGGTGTTGAGGCATTTCCGTCGCCCCCGTATCCCAGGCGCTCTATCTGTGGACAGTCCACCAGGTAGCCTCCCAGGGAAAGGCACTGCAGGGTGTAAAAGATCATGTCATGGATAAGGTTGAGGTCCTGGTCCGAGCTTTCAAAGGATGAAGCGATCTGGTAGTCAGTATGGATAAGATAGGCTCTGATCGAGTCCATTGACGGCATTTCGCCGGGCTTCCTGATTTTCATATAGCGGAAACCGTGATAATTAAAGCGGTTGCGGAAAACCTGCCGCTCCTGCGGGCCGGCAATGTATATATCCCTCTGCCCCTGGTCTTTCAGCTTTCCCTTCTCAATGAAGAAGTCTGAAAACTCCATTTCGACTTCCTGCCCGGTCTTCAGGTCGCTAAGATCTATTTCAACCCATCCGGTGAGGTTTTTTCCGAAATCAACAAGCCAGGTGTTTCTTCCTCCGAACTCCCTGATGTCGACCGGGCTGATTGTTTCCCGGATACGGTTCAGTTCTGTCTTCTGCGGGACAGCGGGCCTGGGCGGGATTTCAACCACGGCTGCATCAGGCCAGCTTCCGGCATCCAGTTCGGCAGAGGCAAATGCATCGATGGATCTTCTGGCGTCTACTCTCTCTCCGCCGTATCGTCCCGATCGCCAGGCTCCAATCCCGGTTATTTCGCTGGGCCGGGCTTTCCATCCTTTACCGGTTATCAGGGCCGTCTCCCATTCCCCGGACCTCATGACCTCCAGCTGAGCCCTTACCAGGGGGCCGGGATAGTCCACCCCGGGAAGTCCGTCACTGAACCAGCCTTCTCCGAGCCAGAAGGCGAGGGTGTTTTTTCCCTGCTGAAGCAGGTGCGTGACATCATAGGTGTTTACAAAGGTCCTCTTGTCCATCTGGGAAACGGCGGGAGTGAGGACGGAATCATCCGCCTTCAGGCTGTTGATGTAGGCCTCGTGGTATCCGAGGGAGTTCACGTGGAGGAAGGCATGTTCAACCGCATCCTCAACCATGAAGTTATTACGCAGCTGGGGAAAGTCGGGATCTCCGTCATCAGGTGACAGCCCGACATATTCCGCCTCCCAGTCTTCGCTCCCCAGCAGGCCCACAGAAAACCTGCCGGCGCTGCTCCAACCTGAAGGTATGCCGTCCTGGTCCCAGGTGCGGACTTTCCAGTAAACCAGGCTGCGTGAGGCAAGTTTCCGTCCTGCCCAGGGAATCATGATGCTTTCCCCTGATTCCACCTTCCCGGAGTCCCAAAGGTCTCCGGTGTGTTGATCCAGGAGCCGCAGGCTCGATGCGGCGAGGATCCGATAGCCCGATTGGGAAGCCCCATTGACTTCCGCGCTGTTTTTCCAGCTCAACCGGGGGATCAGGGAGGCAATTCCCAGCGGATCAGGCCGCTGTTCACAAAGCAGTTTTCCGGGTTCCAGGCCGGCCCCGGGCCCGGCCAGGCACCCGGTGAAGAGGCACAATACAAGAGGCAGAAGGATTCTGTTTATCATCCCCTTTATCATCACCTCCCTCCCGAATTAATGCAACCGTTTCACATGAGTTTTCCCTCTTTTCAGAGGGGGAAGGGAAGCAACGAATGAACAGCAACACGTTCTGCTCTGTGGGCCTCTCCTGCCCGTCGTCAATTAAGCTGGAAATTAACTGTTACTGTGGCCTTGACCGGAACAGGCTCTCCATTCAGGAGCGTTGGAGAATATATCCACTGTTGCACAGCGTCAACTGCTGCCTGATTAAGAAGCGGGTGTCCCCGGATAATCTTGATATCCTCAACGTTTCCCGTTTCACCCACGGTTACTTCAAGCAGGACCACTCCCTGTACCCGGGCTCGCTTGGCCAGGTCTGGATACACCGGCTCAACCCTCCTGATCAGCTTGGAGGACTGAACTGATCCTCCAACCCTGACAGGGTCCTTTTTCTGCGGCGGCGGCGGTGGAGGCGGCGGTGCTCCTGAACCCA
>CAZOGT010000285.1:0-4291 GCA_964579015.1 uncultured Acidobacteriota bacterium
GGGATCAAATGGCCTTATTAAGGTCATTTCTTCAGCGATGTTGTATCGCTGTTTACATAGACAGTTTTCTTTCGCCAAAGTTCAGTTTTTTTTAATATTTTTTCAGGAAAACCAAAATAGCACTGTCCCTCCAGCGAAAGCTGACACTGGATAACCGGGAACGTGCACGGAACCATGCGGAGAAACGCCGGCTGACAGTTGACGGGAGCACCTTTAAGACCGACAATTAATAGGTGAGAGATTCTTCCATAACTTTGAATTTTGAATTTTTGGCTTTGAATTAGTAATTGTGCCGGGGAAAATATTATGAAAAAGTACACTGCCGGAAAGCTTCTGCTCTGTTTCGCCATTCTTGTTTTACTGGCTGCCCAGCCATACGGTGCGGAAAAGATATCAGCACTGGTTATTGACGGGCAGAATAATCATGACTGGAAGCTTACGACCCCATATCTTAAGGCAATACTCGAGAACACCGGGCTTTTTGCGGTTGAGGTTGCCACTGCTCCTCCCTCGGGGGAAGACATGTCCGCTTTCTCTCCTGATTTCGAAAACTACGATGTTCTGGTCATGAATTACAATGGTGATCCCTGGCCCGCCGCGACCCGCGAGTCCTTCGAGCGGTATGTTCGGAACGGGGGAGGCCTGGTGATTTTTCATGCAGCGGACAATGCCTTTCCTGAATGGAAGGAGTATAACCTGATGATCGGCCTCGGAGGATGGGGGGAAAGGAACGAGAAAGACGGGCCCTACCTTCACTGGGAGAACGGTAAAGCTGTAAGGGACACCAGTCCCGGCAAAGCCGGAAGCCATGGGAAACGCCATGAGTTTATCGTTGACAACCGTATGCCTGATCACCCGATAATGGAAGAAACCAGCCCCAGGTGGAAGCATACCATGGACGAACTGTATGACAGCCTGCGGGGCCCTGCCGAGAATGTTGCCCTGCTGGCTACCGCCTATTCTGACCCCGAAACCGGGGGGACCGGCAAACATGAACCGATACTTTTTACCGTTGGCTATGGGAAGGGCAGGGTCTTTCACACCGTACTGGGCCATGATGATGTTTCCTGCTCCGGTGTAGGTTTCATGACAACCTTTGCCAGGGGAACCGAGTGGGCCGCCACCGGAAAAGTTACCATCCCTGTTCCCGATGATTTTCCGGGCGAACAGGAAGCTGCCAGCAGGAATCCCCTGGCTGAAAAGTAGCTGATTATTACCATGGAAAAACTTCCAACTTTGAAGATAGGAGTTCCCAGTGTCAGGGGAATTGTGGGAGAATCTTTCACTCCCCAGCTCGCAGCTGAGTTTGCCGCTGCTTTCGGCTCTTATTGCGGACCAAATCAGGTCGTCGTAGGCACTGACACCCGTTCTTCCAGGATCATGATCACCCATGCCGTGGTTTCCGGGCTGCTGAGCGTGGGGTGTACTCCCATCGAGGTGGGCATCGTTCCATCTCCCGCACTGCAGCATTGCATCAGGACCGGGAGTGCGTCCGGGGGGATCTGCATTACCGCCAGCCATAATCCCATCCAGTGGAACGCATTGAAGTTCTTCAATTCCGAGGGGATTTCCCTCAGCCCCAACCAGTTTGCCGAATTGACCGGCCTTTACCACCAGGGGGCTTACGCCCGGGTTCCTTCATCCTCAATCAGCCGGCTCGAACACGACAGCTCTGTAGTGGAAAGGCATTCACAGATGGTTATTGATGCCCTTGATTCCCGCCTGATCAGGGAGAAGAGGTACAGGGTTGCAGTTGATTGCTGCAATGGCGCAGCCAGCATTGCGGCTCCTGCTTTTCTCAGGAAGCTGGGTTGCCTGGTAGATGAATTCAACTGTAATGTGGACGAGCCCTTTCCCCGTAATCCTGAACCGGTAAAGAAGAATATTGAGAAATTTTGTTCCTTTGTCAGGGAATCGGATGCTGAAATCGGTTTCGCGCTGGATGCTGATGCCGACAGGCTGGCCCTGGTTGATGGGATGGGAGAATCGCTGGGTGAGGATTATACCCTGGCACTGGTGGCATCCTATTATCTCGAATCGGACGTTTCGCCTATAGTCGTCAATGTTTCCACCAGCCAGGTCATCGAAGATATCGCCAGCCGTTTCGGAACCGTTGTTTACCGTACCAGGGTAGGGGAGACCCATGTAGTGGAAAAGATTTTCCGGACCGGGGCAAGGATCGGCGGAGAGGGGAACGGGGGCGTGATCATTCCCGGACTGAATCCCTGCCGGGACAGTTTCGTGGGAATGGGATACATTCTTGAGTCCATGGCCGCCAAGGGGGCCGGCATCACTGAGCTCAGAGGGAATCTTCCGTCCTATGAAATGATAAAGTCCGTGGTCACCTGCAGGCCCCGGGATATTGTGCATTTCAAGACCATGCTCAAGAACCTTTACCAGGACTGCCGGCTTGATGATACTGACGGGCTCAAGATATTCAAAGGGAGCGGCTGGGTACATGTCAGGGGCTCCATGACCGAGCCGGTTCTCAGGATCATTGTCGAAGCGGAAACCGGGAAAGAAGCGGAATCCCTGCTGTCAGAGATACTCGATTACCTGAGGCCCCTGGTCCACTGAACGAGAAACCGGCATTTTCCGCAATAAACTGTGAGGCATTTTTATCAGGGTGGAAGATTATGGAAATTAACCTCAGAGCCGGTGTTGCCCTGGCTGTTACGGCGCTTGTTTTCCTTTCCGCCTGTTCAGGGGCGGCGCATCAGTGCGTACTAACTGAGCAGGTATACAGAATCGGAGACAGTGAGGTACGGGTGCTGGAACATTCATGCGGGAAGGAAGGGTATACCGTATTCAATATGCATGATGACGAAGACACCGCAGTGGAAGCCGCCTTGGAGACCATCAGAAAGCATGGCGGCAGGCTGGTGGAGCTGCGCCATACCGGTGAACGTCTGATTTCATTCAGCCTGGGCGGTGAATCCTACCGGGTCGACCCTAACCGGATATTTACCGACCAGGGCCTCCGGAATACACTGGAGCGTTACAGCACCTTCTCCATGCCTGCTTTTAACGCCGTAAAGACATTTGCGTCTGATCTCCTCTCCGACTATGGGCTGATGAATGAATCCCTGATCATCACGGCCCATAACAATGGCAGCGATGGGTATTCAGCGGCCAGCTACCTTCCCGGTGCAGATTATGAGAATGATGCCGCCGAGGTTCATATTAATCCAGGTTCGGACCCGGATGATTTCTTTTTCGTAACATCGCCTTCCGCCTGTGCAATGCTCAGGGAATCGGGTTTCAACGTGGTTCTCCAGAATAACGATACCGTCACTGATGACGGATCTCTCTCGGTACTGGCCGGGAGGGAAGGCATCCTATACATCAACTGTGAGGCGGAACATGGTCACCTTCGGGAACAGGTTATGATGCTTGAAGCGCTATGGAATATGGGGGACTGGTAACACACCATTGAAAGAAGGCCCTGGGCATCCGGCAAAATTCAAGATCAGACCGGTGAGGTCAGGGTTCATACGGGTGATTGCTCCTATTCTTCGAAAATCGGCTCCAGTCTGGTGGTTGGGGGAATTGCCGCCATATACCGCAGGTTGGTATCCCCGAACAGTTGCTGTCCCACGATCGGCTGGGTCGAGATGATTTTTATGTAACCTCCTGACTGCGGAGGCAATCCAGGCCACATGTCCGGGTCGGTGAGGGTGCGGGAAATTCTTGCTCTGGGATCAAGTTCGAGGCTGGTTTCAGCTATGGGCAGGCCGTTGGTACCATAGACCGTAATAGTGATATCAGCAGTTTCCCCGCCTGGATTGAAAAGAGCAATCCCGGTAAAGAGCAGCCCCGGGAGATTGGCTACGTGATTAAAAACCGCTTCCCTGAAAGTCCTGATCTGCAGGGGAAGGGCCAAGGCGTATCCGAGATCGTTGTTGTCAGCGAAAATGACATCACCAATGACTCCTCCTCCATCAGTTTCAATTTCCAGGGTTCCCACGGTTATCCCTTCTTCCGGCAGATCAAAAAGTGCACCGAAATCCCGTTCCAGAGCGCAGTGACTGCAGAGTTGGATCCTGTTATCAGGCGCAAGTGACGTGCCATCTTCCGCTATCGCCGCAAGCCGCAGATTTCTGGGGTCAGGAGAGGTATTGACCAGCCTGATGCTGGTTGTAATGTCCTCTCCGCTGCCCATCTGGGCGGAATAAAGAAAACGCTCCTGGGAAGCCTCGGCGGCACTTAGCCCCAGGGATGTCCTTACCCCGGGGATCTCGGTGCGGGCGAACCCGGTGATTCCGGGGCCGTCAGTGGTTTCCGCTGTCGC
>CAZOGT010000286.1:0-312 GCA_964579015.1 uncultured Acidobacteriota bacterium
AATGGATTACTACCGCCACGGCGGGATCCTCCATTACGTGCTGAGAAATAATTGACGCAGGGGGATTAAGAATGCCATTCTCCGTCCCCTGGAACAGGCCCGATTCCAGGAGTTTTCCCAAAAACCCAGACCAAAAACTTTTAAGTCATCACATCCCGCGATTTAAAATCCTCCTCACCCGCGAAAAATGGGGAAACTCCTTGGCCCGATTCCTGTTGATTTTCGGTTCCTGTTGTTAAAAAATAATATCCTGTATAGAAGAATATTATGAAAACAAAAAGGTTATTGTTGCCGGCGGCTGCATTTTTTTTG
>CAZOGT010000286.1:322-4269 GCA_964579015.1 uncultured Acidobacteriota bacterium
GCGATTTAAAATCCTCCTCACCCCCGAAAAACAGGGAAACTCCTGGACCCGATTCCTGTTGCTTTTCGTTTCCTGTTGTTAAAAAATAAGAACCAATAAAAAAATATTATGAAAAACAAGAGGTTATTGTTGCCGGCGGCTGCATTTTTTTTGTTGGTACCGTTTTTCGCGTTTGTAGAAGGGGAGCCTGCTGTTATGCCACCTGAGAAAATAGAACTTCCGGAGCGATTCGACGGATGGGGTTTGGAGGGGCCGCCCAGGCGGATTGACGAAGCCAATATATTTGAATACATGAACGGCGCCGGAGAACTCTACCTGAGTTACCATTTTGATCACCTCCTGGTGTATGAGTACGCAGGCCAGAACGGTAACACTATCCTGGTGGAGCTCTACCAGATGCGGGAACCCCGGGATGCCTTCGGACTGCTCTCCCTGGACTGGAGCGGGGAGGCCGTGGATCTTGGCCGCCATGTCCCCAGTCAACCCGGGAAAAACATCATTCCGCCGGACCGGGCACTGTATGGGCAGGGCCTGCTCCGCGCATGGTCCGATGATATGTACCTCCGGATTCTAGGGTCCAGGGAGTCTCCCGAAATCAGGGCCGCCATCCTTGAATTGGGAAAACTGATTACCACTAACCGCCAGGACCCTGCACCCCCGGAATTCTTACAGGTTGTTAACCCGTCAAATGACTCGCCCTGGTTGGTAAGGAGAGACCGGACGGCTTATTTTTATTCCCATTTGATCCTGAATTCAATGTTCTATCTCAGCCATGAAAATATCCTGGACCTGGATTCTTCCACCGAGGCCGTGATGACTGCCTTTGAACGCAGGGGAAACGAAAGGGAGAATCCTCCGGTTACCCTCCTGGTTGTCAGATATCCTGATTATGAGCGGGCTGCAGGGGCCTTGACGGATTTTTTCAACGCCTACCTGCCGGAGATCGATCGAGAGATTAAAACGGAAGAAAGCCTGGAAAACCGTGATTTCTTCCAGATCGAAGACGGCTGGCTGGGGTACAGGCTGGTCAACCGGCACCTGGCCCTGGCCTTTGCCTGCCCTGACCGGGAATCCGCCCTGGAGATCCTGGACCGGGCGGTTCTGCCTTGAATTTTATTGAGGAGATCAACATGAAAAACAAACAATGCGTGATTACCAAGAGGGATTTTCTTCGCGGGACCGTGGGCGCCGCACTGGGCGCCACCCTGGTCGGCCCGGAATGGCTTAAGGGAATGGAGACTCCGGCGGGACGCAGCTCGGTATTTATTGCTCGTGACCGGAACGCCATGGACGAGGCCCTGAATGTGGACAAGGCCGCATTGAAGAGGATGCTCGGACAGCTGTTGGCCGGGATAACCGGGGAAGATATCATGAAGAATGCCTGGCTGAAGCTGGTCAGCCCCGGGGATGTCATCGGACTGGTGCCTACCCCACTCATGAATCCAACCCATGAAGAATTGATCGAGGTAGTGAAGGAGACCCTGGTCGAAGCCGGTATCCCTGCGGAAAACATACGAAACGCGCAGGGCCGTTCCGTCGACCTCGAATCCATTACGGCCCTGGTTTCCCTTCCAGGGTTGAAAGCCCACTGGCTGACCGGGATCGGGACAGTGATTAAAAATTATATCCTCTATTCCGGCGCTCCCCGAAATTATCACGGCCAGGACAGCGCCAAACTGGGGGAAATCTGGAATCTTCCCCAGGTCAAGGGAAAAACCAGGCTGGTGCTGGTGGATGCCCTGCACCCGGTTTGCGATAAAGGGCCCCAGGTGGACCCGCGCTACCGGTGGAACTATAACGGCTTGATTGCTGGGACAGACCCGGTGGCTGTTGAGGCGGTCTGCCTGAAAATCATCCAGGCCAAAAGGGAAGAGCTGAGGGGTGAGCCCTGGCCCCTGTCCCCGCCTCCCATCTGTGTCGAGGCGGCAGACCAGGTTTACAAGCTTGGGACAAGTGACTTGAATAACATTGATATCAAGGCCTCAGGCTGGTCCGAGGGCCTGCTGGTTTAATCCTGAATTCTCAAATTTCTAATTGCAAATTGATCTTCCAGAGGGTAACCTCGAAATCCAGCAGGCTCGTTTGACCGGCCTGCCTTGTTGTATACCAGTCAGATTAACATCGCAGTAACGAGGATATCAAGATATGCTGGGACCGGTCGGATGCTTATTTGTCGGGATGGGGCTGATTCTTTTCCTGCTCCTTTACCTGAAACTTCACCCTTTTCTTTCGCTTATCATCTCCGCACTGCTGGTCGCCGCTGTTTCCGACAGGATTCCAGTTACTGAAGTGCTGGGGACAGTGGTAAGCGGGTTTGCCGGAATGATGGGCCAGATCGGAATCCTCCTGGTGATGGCATCGATAATCGGCAAATGCATGGTCGAGAGCGGCGCGGCAGACCGGATTATCCGCAGCCTTTCACGGCTGTTCGGGAGCAGCAGGGAAGAGTACGCCTTTCTCTCCAGCAGCTTTTTCCTTTCCATGCCGGTTTTTTTTGATACGGTTTTTTATCTCCTGGCCCCGCTGGTCAGGATAGCCTACGCACGCCGGAAGCGGGACTATGTGCTGCTGATTTGCGCGGCCACGGCTGGAGGGGCGGTGACCCACGCACTGGTGCCGCCAACACCCGGGCCGATTATCGTTTCCCAGACCCTGGGGGTATCACTCGCTTCCACCTTCCTCGTCGGTATCCTGGTCTCGATTGTTCCGGCTTTCGTTTGTGGAATCCTCTATGCCAGGTTTATGAATAAGCGGATGACTGTTGAGCCTCTCCCTTTTTACGGGATGACCTCGGAAGAATTGGAGGAGCTGGCAGCCAGGGATGAAAAGACTCTGCCGTCACTCTTTCTTTCGCTGCTGCCTATCATCCTGCCGATCTTCCTGATTGCTGTTTCCACGATTGCCGTAATGATGGAACTGTCCGGCTCTGTTTCTGACCTGGTGAACGTTATAGGGGATAAGGACACAGCGTTCCTGCTCGGGGCGGTGTCCGCCGTTATTGTGGTTGCATGGCAGAAAAGATCCCGCCTGCAAGATGTCTTCCGCAGTCTTGAACCGGCAATAACCGAAGGCACGGTAATAGCATTTGTGGTGGGCGGCGGAGGGGCATTTGGGAAAGCGCTGGCAGATTCAGGAGTCGGGGAGCTGATAGCCACGGCTGCCAGTGACTGGGGTTTTTCACTGCTCTTCCTCTCCTTCCTGACAGCGGCGTTGATCCGGATCGCCCAGGGTTCATCAACCGTGGCCATGATCACCACCGCCGGCATTGTGGCCCCCGCGCTTGCGCTGGTGGATCTTCCCTTCCATCCGGCCTATCTCGTAGGGGCCATTGGTTTTGGTGCCAGTACCACCTCCTGGATGAATGACAGCGGGTTCTGGATCGTCAGCAGGCTCGGCGGCCTGACCGAGGCTGAAACCCTGAAGATCTGGACCGTGGAGCTGACCCTGATTGCCATTACCGGGTTCGCCTGGGTCTGGATATTGACAAAGATCCTGCCCTTCAGTTCCTGACCCAAGGGTGGTCGGACGGTCAAGACCTCATGGTCAAAGCCTGGATTAGAGGAGTTTCCCCATTTTTTAGCGGGTGAGAAGGATTTCAAATCGGGGTCGGGGTCGGCGTCGGTATCGAAAAATGATGAGCCGGTTCTGAATCTTTGAGGCCCAGGCTGCTGGCCGGGATTCGACCCCGATAGCGATACCGACCCCGACTCCGAGATGCAATAAATAGGGCTGCGTTTGCACCACCAAAATCGTCAATCGTCAATTGAAAGCATTTTCTTGCACCCAGGCACCTATGTCTTGATTGCACTGTTACCTATGTCCTGACCGATTTGTGTTACCTATGTCTTGATTGCACTGGGGCGCCTGGAAATGCCAATTTCGAATGGCGAATGGAAAATTCATAAGCAAGATGCTTATGCCACAATCGTCAATCAATCGGCTCCGGT
>CAZOGT010000287.1:0-4253 GCA_964579015.1 uncultured Acidobacteriota bacterium
ATCAGGGATTGTGGGTATATTGGCGGAAAAGGAAAAGTTTAAGGCCGCATATATGTCTGGAAATTTTCTCTTTTTTAATATAATTGATAGGAAATCCTTATTCGGTTTTTGATGCAAGGGGACAACAGAATGGAGAGATATTTTCGGGAAAGAGGATCTATACGTTTTCCGCTCCTTCTGCTGGCGGCATGTCTCGGGGTGATAACCGGACTGTCCGGCTACACCTTTTTTTATGCCCAGGGAACTTCATACTTGCGGGATGATCCAGTTGCCTGTAAAAACTGCCACATAATGAGGGAACATTTTGATATATGGGCTCGCACCAGTCATCATGCTGCGGCCACCTGCAACGATTGTCACACTCCCGATGATTTTTTCGGTAAATATTCAGTCAAGGCTATCAATGGATGGAATCACAGCGTTGCCTTTACAACGGGCAGTTTCCCGGAGCCTTTAAGGATAAAGAGTTTCAACAAGGCCATCGTTCAAGACAATTGCATAACCTGCCATCACAATATGGTCGAAAGGATGGGGGCCGGTACAAACGGTGAAAACGCTGACTGCCTGCAATGTCACAGTTATGTCGGGCACAACTTTAAATATTAGAAAGGACCTGGATGATGAAGAATAACTCGTTCTGGATAAGACTTGCATACGTTGCAGCCTTTGCAGGGGCAGGCGCTGTTACCATAGCCATTCTGGCGCTGCTGTTCAACATTCAGAATCGTAAAGAGGAGGCCTTCCAGTATCCTTTGAATGTAGTTGAAATTCCTGAAGGGGAAATTGACCCGGAGGTCTGGGGGTACAATTTTCCGATGGAGTATGACGAGTTTGTCAAGACTGAGATTGACTACGGCAGCACGGAGTATGGAGGGTCCACCCCCTACAGTAAACTTGAAAAGGTGCCGGCAATGAAGCGGATCTGGGCCGGTTATTCGTTTGCCGTCGACCACAATGAGGAGAGAGGACATTACTATTCGGCAATTGATCAGGCCAATACCGAGAGGACAAAAATAGTTGATCAGCCAGGAGCCTGTGTTAATTGTCATGCCGCCGAAGTGCCTGCCTTAATTGAAAAGATGGGATGGGAGGAGTTTAATCGAACTCCCTACAATGAACTCAAGCCTCAAGTGGAGCTTGGCTCTTCATGCGCTGATTGCCATGACCCGGAAACCATGGACCTGAGGGTGACAAGGCCGGCCTTTGTGAATGCCATGGAAGCAAGAGGAATTGATCTTTCCAAGGCCACACGCCAGGAGATGAGAACATATGTCTGTGCGCAGTGTCATGTTGAATACTATTTCAAGGGGGAGAACCAGGTTTTAACTTTTCCCTGGAGCAAAGGGTTGAACATTGACAACATCGATGAATTTTATGAAGAAATCGAATTTGCTGACTGGACGCACTCAGAAACCGGCGCTTCGATGATAAAGATTCAGCACCCTGAATTTGAAATGTGGAGCAGTTCACTCCATGCAAGATCGGGAGTCGCCTGCGCCGACTGCCATATGCCCTACATCCGGAGGGGAAGCGTGAAGATTTCGGATCATTGGATCAGGAGTCCCCTGGTGCATGTGAATGAAACCTGCCAGACCTGCCATCGATGGGACGAAGAAGAACTGGAAGGAAGGGTCCTTGAGATTCAGCATAAGACAGCAGGCATGCTCCGGAAATCCGAGGAAGCAATCATAGATGCAATTGACGCTATCTCATCTGCCAGGGAGAACGGGATCAAGGATGAGGCCTTAGCCGAAGCCATGAACTTCCAGAGGAAGGCGTCACTGCGGTGGGATTTTGTTTCCTCCGAAAACAGCACAGGATTCCACAGTCCCCAGGAATCCGCGCGTATTCTGGGTGATGCCATGAATTATGCCCGCCAGGCACAGATTGCAGCCCTTCTGGCGGAACGCTGAATTTTTTGAAAGGCCGAAGGGGACAGTAAAGGGGACAGGGTTCAGCAAGCATCAAACTTTGCATCACAGCAGGTGACTACATCACAGCAGGTGACAGAGGACAACGCTCCGCTACAGCAGGTTTAACAGGTGACTGGGCAGTTCAATGCCTCTTGAATTGTCTGAGGTAGAACCTTTTCTCTCCGTATTCAGTTTCAATAAGCATCTTTTCATTCACCATTCTCCTGATGGTCCCCCGGTCTGCTCCGGCCCGGTCTAAAAAAGCGTCGACTGCATCCTGTCTCATTGGATGGACGGCAGTTATGCTCAGAATGTCTCTCTCAACATCACCTGTCAGGGCCAATTCATTCCTTTCGTATCCGGTAAGATAATCAACATCCATAGCTTTTTCAGAGGATATCTGGTAGGCATTATTGACAAATTTTTCATCGGGCGATTTGCCCCAAATCTCTGTCGGAGGCCTTGTAGGTATTGAGATATATACTTTGCTCAGCCGCAAGTGACTTAAAAATTCGGCCGTTTCCTCAAGAATGAAATCTGAGTCGTTCAATCCGGATACGAGCATTGTTTCCGTCACCAGTTTTCCCCTGAAATTCTCTGAAAATTCCATAAACCAATGCAGGTGACGATAAAGCAGAAGCAGGTGACAGACGACAAATCCCAGCATTGCAGAAGGTGAAATGCTGAGGTTTCAGCAGGTGACGGTGATGCAGCAGGTGACAGACGAGGGCTGGGGTTGAGGATCAGGATTAGTTTGCGGACTGCAGGGGCCGGAGGCTGGCTGGCTTGTCCTTAAATTGAAGAAGTTTGGATTCCTTTGAAGATGGATTATTTTTTTGAATCCAGAGAATGTTGTCAGTCTGGTCGCTCCCGGGTAGAATGCCTCTGTGAGGGTTGATTGATATTCCGAATAAAGTAAAGGTGGAAGAAGTTCTTCTCCGAATTTTTTGCTGGGCGATGGGTAATTAACAAAGGAAGATTGGCAATGAAGAAAATCTCAACAACATTGGGAGTGACGATAGGGTTGTTGTTAGCTTGTTCCGGGTGCAACATAACTGAAAATGGAGATGAAGAAAGCAGGGATGTTGGAAAGGAGGCAGCCGTGCAGTTGATAACTCTGGATCCAGGGCACTTTCATGCAGCCCTTGTACAGAAACTTATGTACCCGGAGATCAGTCCGGTTGTGCATGTGTATGCCCCCGCCGGGTTTGAAGTTGAGTCCCATCTTAAGCTTATTGAAGGCTATAATTCGCGGGAGGATAACCCGACCAGCTGGGTGGAGGAAGTATACATTGGAGATGATTTCCTGGACAGGATGCTGGCAGAAAAACAGGGTAATCTTGTTGTTTTAGCGGGGAACAACCAGCGAAAAGCCGAGTATATAAAATCGTGTGTTGATGCGGGACTCAATGTTTTTGCTGATAAGCCTATGTGTATCGACCGCAACGGGTACGAAACTCTTCTGGAAGCGTTTGATTCGGCTGAAGAAAATGGTGTCCTGATTTACGACATCATGACTGAAAGATCTGAGATAACTACAATTCTGCAGAAGCTTTTGGCTCACAATGAAGATGTAACAGGTCCTTTCAAAAGAGGCTCCCTTGATGAACCGGCCATTGTCAAAGAAAGCGTGCATCATTTTTTTAAATACGTCAGCGGAAATCCGCTGCAAAGGCCGGCCTGGTATTTTGACACTGCACAGCAGGGGGAAGGGATCGTCGATGTCACCACCCACCTGCTGGATTTGATCATGTGGGAAGCGTTTCCTGAAGTGGCTATTGGGGAGGATGATATCGAAATTGTCAGAGCTGAGCGCTATCCCACGCTGATTACCCTGGAGGAGTTTGCGAAGGTTACCGGTGAATCTGAATTTCCGGATTATCTGAAGGGAAGTCTTAACGAAAAGGGAGAACTTCCCTGCTATGCCAACGGGCAGATAGATTTCAAGCTCAGGGGCCTTCACAGCAGGGCTATTGTCAAATGGAATTTTCAGGCTCCTGAAGGGGCCATGGACACCCATTATTCCATAATCAGGGGTGAAAGGGCAGACATTATTATCCGCCAGGGTGCTGAACAGGACTACAGGCCGGAGCTTTTCGTTGAACCTGCTTCCGGGATTGACAAGGGCAGTATTGATTCTCCCCTGAGGATAGCTATTGATGAAATCGTCAGGACCTATCCAGGGGTAGATATGGTTGAGACATCCGAAGGATGGCGTATTGTCATTCCGGATGAATACCGAGTCGGGCATGAAGCCCATTTTTCCCAGGTCATGCAAAGGTACCTGGACTATCTGGCCCAGGGGACTCTGCCGGCATGGGAGATTTCCAACATGAAGGT
>CAZOGT010000288.1:0-4214 GCA_964579015.1 uncultured Acidobacteriota bacterium
CGCCTGAGCGGCACAGGAAACTGGCAGTTTCCAGCTACGAGGGTGCCGCATAAGCGGCACCGGAAAGCTGGAAGCTTCCGACCACGGCAAACCAATCGATTGACGATTGACGATTGACGATTGTGGTGTCGTCGGTGAAATATCGGGTTGAATCCTGTAAAATCCGAGACATGAAGGAATCTTACAGTCTTCCCGAGCGCCTCTTTTGGTCCGCCTACCTGTTCACCAGGGTGTTGGGCCAGAAGCATGTCCCCTACTGGCCGCCCGGTAAGCTGGAGAAGGTCCGGAATGCAAGGGTCCGGAAGATTGTTCGGTTCGCCTCGCGAAATGTCCCCTATTACCGGGAACTGTTTCGTTCCCGCGGGCTGCGGCACCAGGATTTCCGGACGGTTGATGACCTTTATACCCTCCCGGTCCTGACTCCCCTGCAGGTCAGGAAGAATCCTGAAATGTTCAAGCCTGACCGGAAAATCCGGGACACCTTCGAGCTGGTGAGCTCGGGAACCACTGGTGTGCCGAGACTGATTCTGCATGATGCCTTTTCTTTGTTCACAAATGCTGCGCATGGTGAGAGAATCCGGCTTTTTTATCCCGCTTCGAGATTGGCAAGGAATTTTAAGGAAGCCGTAATTGATCCCCCTGTCGGATCCTCCGCGCGGGAAGTACAGAGATATAATCGACTGAAGGCCTGGTTTCCGAAGGAAGTAAAGGTAAATCGCAGGTATTTTTCGATGCTCGACGATGTGAATACCATTATCAAGGGGATCAATGAATTTAAACCCGATGTGATCTGGTCATATGGGTCAAGCCTGAACATTATTTTTTCCGAAGTGTGTCGAAGGGGAATATCGATCCATTCGCCTGGATCCCTGATATATGCTTCTGACAGCCTATCTCCAGCTGTCAGGAAGAAGATTATTGACCAGTTTGGTATTCCGGTTTTCAGCGTATATGGCTCAGTTGAATTTTTGCAGCTCGGCTTTGAATGTGAGGAGCACCGGGGTTATCACCTCAACGAAGACTGCTATCCGGTAAGGGTGGTGGATGATGATTACGAGCCCCTTCCGGACGGGAATCCGGGGAGAGTGATTGCTTCCAACCTGATCAACCGGGCTACTCTTCTCCTGAATTACGAATTGGGGGATGAAGGGACGATTCTTCCGGAAAGGTGTGAATGCGGGCGTACCCAGAGAATGTTGAGCCTGAACATTTCCAGGGTGGTGGACCACGTTGATATTGGAAATGGAGTGCATTTCCATCCTATCACCTTTGCTGAAGCGGTTTACAAAGTTGAGGGGATCTGGCAGCACCAGGTTGTGCAGCGGGCCCGGAATGAATTTGATGTTTACCTGGTAGCTGATCCCGAGGCGGAAAAATCCGCCATGAAAAAGCGGCTTGAAGAACAATTCGAGGAATGGTTCAAGGGGAAGATAAGGGTAAACATGAAGTTCGTAGACCAGATCGGGCTTACATCCCGGGGAAAGCAGAGAGCAGTGGTTCTCCTGTCCCCGGAAGAAGGGGGAGGGTAAATCCTTATCCTCCCGGAATCAGGTGAGGGCCCAGGTATGGGAATTTCCGCGAAAATGAATTAATATCTTCAGTGTGATGACTGGATATAGAAATTTTCTCCTGGCCCTCATTTTTTGCCTGGTCTCTTCTCCTCTCCACGCCTCCGGCCCTCCCGAAACCATAACCGTGTACAGCTACGACCGGGATAATGGATATGGTTTCCGCATTCCCTCCCTGGTAACCGCGGCAGACGGGACCCTGCTCGCCTTTGCGGAGAGGCGGAAGGGACTCCATGACCATGCCGAGAACGACATTGTGCTGAGGCGAAGCCCTGACAACGGGAAGACCTGGCAGCCTGTGCAGGTCCTTGCTGATGAAGGCAGGGACAGCCTGAACGACCCCTGCGCCGTTGTCCTGGACTCAGGGCGGGTGCTCCTGATGTACCAGCGTTTCCCCTGGATGGTTCACGCCCGGACCTCCGCACGGACCCAGCGGGGGGACCCGGGCTACGGAGGCCCGCGGAATACCCGTTCTTACCTGGTGTACAGTGACGACCATGGAGCCTCATGGAGCAGTCCCAGGGAGATAACCACGATGGTCAGGGCCTCGGGCCGGATCAGCATCGGCAGCCCGGGCACCGGGATTCAGCTGTCCGGGGGGGAACACCGGGGCAGGGTGATCATGCCCCTCTACGAGACCAGGCCCCTCGAGGGTGATGGGAGGGACTGGCTGAACAGCGTGGCCTACAGTGACGACCAGGGGGAGACCTGGCGGATAAGCAACAATATTCCCCACCATCGGCATACGGGTTTCGGAAATGAGGCCCAGCTGGCGGAGCTGGATGACGGCAGGATCCTCATGGTTGCCCGCAACGAGGGAGGTTTCCACCGCAAGTATTCTCTCAGCGGGGACGGGGGTATAACCTGGTCGAATATGCGCCTTGATTTCTCGCTTCCAGGCACTGCCTGCCAGGGATCGCTGCTCAGGCAAAACATGCCCGAAGAGGCGGAGAGCTTACTGGTCTTTTCCGCCCCTTCCAACAAATACGCCAGGAACATGGGGAGGATCTCCATCAGTACCAGCGGGGGAGAAGAGTGGGAACATTCCAGGATCATATCCCCGGGATTTTTTGCCTATTCCTGTTTGTCCGGCCTTGCTGACGGCAGAATCGGGCTGCTCTATGAGGCTGATAATTACCGGAGGATCGTTTTTTCCTCCTTTACCCCCGAATGGGTCATGGAAGGCGATCCTGAAACAGGAGCCGACCCCTATTTCTCCATTCCCCTGGTCGACCTGGACGCGGAAAGCAACCGGCAGGTGGTTGTGGACAGGGAAAAGGGGCAGTACCTTGGCCACCCCACAACCGTAATGCTGGAAGACGACCGGACTATCCTGGCTGTTTATCCCAGGGGCCACGGCAGAGGCGCGGTGGTATACAAGCGGAGTACCGACCAGGGCCTTTCGTGGAGCGAACGCCTGCCGGTGCCCGAATCCTGGGCTTCATCAAGGGAGGTCCCGACCCTGCACCGGGTGGTCGACAAGTACGGCAGGAAGCGGCTGATCATGTTCTCCGGCCTCTACCCCGTACGGATGGCGGTTTCAGAGGACGATGGGCAGACCTGGAGCGAACTCGAGCAGGCCGGTGACTGGGGAGGGATTGTCGTCATGTCCGCCCTGTTTCCCCTGAAGACCGGCAAGGGGCATTACATGGCCCTTTTTCACGATGACGGGCGCTTCTTTACCGCCGCAGGCGGAAGCCTTTACGAAAAGGACAAGGAGAATTTCAACAGCCGGATGTTTGCCCTCTATAAGACGGTTTCCCAGGACGGAGGCCTGACCTGGTCATACCCCGCGGACATACATCGCTCCCGGGAAAAGCATATCTGCGAACCTGGGGTGATCAGGAGCCCGGATGGAAACCGGATAGCGGTACTGTTGAGGGAGAACAGCAGGAGGGACAATTCTCAGATCATTTTTTCAGATGATGAAGGACGGACCTGGACTGATCCACGGCCGCTTCCCAATTCGCTGACCGGTGACCGGCATGTCCTCAAATACGCACCGGATGGAAGAATCGTGGCGTTTTTCCGCGACAGGAGCCCCGCATCGGCCCAGGGAGACCTGCTTGAGATCGCGGAAAAGGAAAATGAAACCAATTACAGCCTGATTGCTGCTGCGACAGGCCTGGGAAGCCCGACCGAGGGGGACTGGGTAGGTTGGGTGGGCACCTGGGATGACCTGGTAGAGGGCGGGGAAGGACAGTACAGGGTCCGCTTCAAGGACAACACCAGGGGGTGGGATACGGCCTACCCCGCTGTTGAACTCGCCGGGGACGGCACCTTCATAACCACCACCTACGGTCACTGGGAAAAAGGCGAGATGCCGTACATCCTGAGCATCAGGTTTACGATGGAGGAGCTTGACGATCGGGCGGGGCTGAACAACAGGTAGGAATTCCGGACTGGCTTGCAAATCGGCTCATGGTTGTAATAGAGTCTGGTTTCAAAATCGAACAGGAGTTCTTACGGAAGTACGTTGAACATTGCGCGGTCTGCAGGCAGGGTTGATATTGGTTCATATTGCCCCGCCTGCCGGCGGGCCAGGAGATTTATTGGATGAGAGCAGCAGTAACCGGACTCGGTTTCATGGGAATAACACACATAACAGCGCTCCTGAAACTTGAAGGAGTGGAGATCGCCGCGGTT
>CAZOGT010000289.1:0-4214 GCA_964579015.1 uncultured Acidobacteriota bacterium
AGAGCGGACCTGATGGGTACACGGCTGGGTTCAGCTGCACCGGCGGCACGCTGGTCGATAACACGTTGACGATCACGGAAGCGGATGCCGGCAATACCATCACCTGCACGATCGTCAACACGCACGACTCGGAGATTCCGACCAGCACTCCCATTCCCACGCTTTCCGAGTGGGGAACGATAATCCTCATGGCGCTTATGGGGCTTGGAGCAATTTATTATCTGGGAAGAAGGAGGCTGAGCATTTAACTTAAAGTTCTTTGAGAAAAGCCTAAAGAGCACGACGGAATCTCTTTTGGCGAAAAGAAGAGCCCCGTGGAGAAGCACGGGGCTCTTTCTATTTCGGTTTGGGCGTATCCTATCGAAAATCCGGGTAGGAATGGTTTGACTTAACCTGCGATCCATTATTGGAGAATTTGAGCACACAGGAATTCTGCTTTAGGAAAGGAAGAAAACATGGCCCGCCTAAAGGTAATTTTATTGACGCTCCTGACTTTTTTCTCATGGAACGTCATCCCCGCCGGAGCTGAAGAGATGGAGGATTCAGCGGTTGAACGGGGCCCGCTTGAAAAGCTTGCTGGAGGGTTTTCCTTTACCGAGGGCCCTGCGGCTGATGGAGCGGGAAATGTATATTTCACTGATCAGCCCAACGACCGGATCATGGTCTGGAGCAGTGAAGATATCCTTTCAACCTGGATGCAGCCCTCGGGGCGCTCAAACGGCCTCATGTTTGACAAAAACGGGAACCTGGTGGCCTGCGCCGATGAAAAGAACCAGCTTTGGGAAATATCTCCAGACAGGAAGATCAGGGCCCTGATCAGTGACTTTGAAGGCAGGCTGCTGAACGGGCCTAATGATGTATGGGTCGGAAATGACAATTCCCTCTATTTCACTGATCCTTACTATCAGCGCTCCTATTGGGACCGCAACGGAATGGAGCAGCCGGGAAAATATGTGTACCGTGTTTCCCCGGACCGGGCAGAGGTTCAAATAGTGGAGGACCGGTTGACCCAGCCGAACGGAATAACAGGCTCTCCTGACGGAGAAACCCTCTACATTGCTGATATTGGGGATGGTAAGACCTACAGCTATCGGATCAGCGAAAATGGGTTGCTTGCCGAACGCCGGCTTTTTTGCGAAATGGGGTCAGACGGAATGACGGTTGACTTGCGGGGGAATCTTTATTTGACGGGTGACGGCGTTACGATTTTTTCTCCGGAAGGCAGGAAAATTGATCATATTGATGTTCCTGAAAGGTGGACAGCCAATGTCTGTTTTGGAGGAGCTGATATGAAGAGCCTGTTCATAACTGCTTCGAAAAGCCTTTACAGGGTTCGGATCAGGTAAGGGGGCCTGCCGGCGGTTCTATTGCCGGCAGGAAGGAGGGCGTGATATTGTTCCGGTCAAGTCACCTGGGCTGCGAGCGATAGAATTTCATCAGGACCTCCGCAACCTCGGGGCGCGAGAATTCTTCCGGCAGGCTCTCCCCGTTGGAAAGCAGCTCCCTTACCCTGGTTCCGGAAAGAAAAAGCCAGTCATCCTTTCCATGGTCCGGGCAGTCCCTCATCATTACGACTTTATTCAGTTTTTTTGACCAGGCCGTGTGGTCGGCCTCGAAGATACTGATTTCCATTGCCCCGGAGGGGACCTGTTCCCGGAAGATCTTCTGGGCGTCGAAAGGCCCGTAATAGCTTCCGACCCCGGCATGGTCCCTGCCCACGATCAGGTGGGAGCATCCGCTGTTCTGGCGGAAGAGGGCATGCAGGACAGCCTCCCTGGGACCGGCGTACATCATGTCAAAACCGTATCCGGCGATCATTACCGTATTGGGAGGGAAGTATTTCTCAGCCATGATCCTGATGGCACTGTCCCTGACCTCGGCCGGAATATCTCCGGGCTTCAATTTGCCCAACAGCATGTGGATAAGTATTCCGTCAGCGCCAATGCTTTCAAACGCCATCCGGCAAAGCTCTTCGTGGGCCCGGTGCATCGGGTTGCGGGTTTGAAATGCTACGACCTTGTTCCATCCCGCCTCGGAGATTGATTCGCGAAGCTGGTACGCGGTGCGGAAGGTTCCGGGAAAATCTTTTTCAAAATATGAGAAATTCAGGACTTGCAGGGGGCCGGCCAGGATCGTGTTCCCCTGGGAAGTGAAGGCCGCTACCCCGGGGTGGCCTGGATCCAGGGTGCCGAAGATTTTTTCGGCAAGATGGCTGAGCTCTTCTTCAGAAAGGGTATCAATAGATGTTATTTCCTGGATAGCCAGTACGGGATTCCCCTCGACATTGGGGTCTCGCAGGGCCACTCTTTCCGGATCTCCGCTCAGTTTTTCCCCGGGCAGGAGGTTTAGAACAGGTATTGGCCAGAAGAGTCCGGAAGGCGTTTTCATTGTGTCGGCTACGGACATGGCTTCAGCCTTGTCCATGAACCCGGGCAGGGGGCTGAAGTATCCGGATCCCAGCATGACCGCATTGGCAGCCGCGGCGGAGGAGACGGTTATGGATGGAAGGGTTGAGGCTTCCTCCAGCAGGTCCTTGCGGGAGCGGTTGTCTTTTATCAGCAAGGGCATCAGCACATCGGAGCCATATGGTTTTATCATCAGATTTTTTCTCCCTGAAAAATGCAGTAAATAATCGCCGGTCAGGGATGTCACTATATAGAAAAACCGGTTCAGACTCAAAAGAAGGGGGTCTTTCGACTGTTTGTAAGATTCACCCGGAGGAACTAATATGGGAGAGGATCTATATGTTGCCGGTGGCGAAGTAAGGGATGTTGGGTATGGCTCAGCGAAAAACCGGTTCAAAATGCGGATCATGACAGGTGTTTTAAAAAGCCAGCTTGGAGGTTGAGGAAAAATGGAAATAGACAGGAAGGATCTTGAAATTTGGGCCGGTCATCTGATTAATCATTCTATCGGGGGGCTTGAAAAAAAAGATGTTGTAATGATCAAAGGTGAACGTGTAGCCTGGCCTCTGATATCTGTTTGCCAGGACATGGTTTTTGCTGCAGGCGCTGTGGCGGATGTTAACCTGGTCGCCCCTGACAATGACCGGGGAAAGGTGTGGGGGGCATCAATCGCCCGGCACGGAACGGTTGAGCAGATTAACAGGGTTCCGGAATGGCACAGGCATCGATACGAGGCTATGACCAAGTATATTGAGGTGATGGGTGCTGAAATGCCGTCACTTTTTACCGGTCTTCCTGAAAAGACCGGGCTTGCCCTGGTCAGGGCTGACGAGCCCTACAAGAACATACGGCTTCTCAAAAACTGGGTCATAACGCTCTATCCAACCCGGGGATTTGCAGACCTGGAAGGCATGAGCCTGGAAGAGTACTCTGATGTTGTTGTTTCCGCCTCGACCTTCGATCCCCGTCTTCTGGAGGAGATTGAGGAGCCGGTAAGGAAGCTGATGGACGAGAGTAAAGAGGTGCGGATAATAACCGCGCATCCGGAAAACGGGCGGCCCCTGGAGATGAGGATGAACATTGAATCCAGGAACATCCGAAAGTGCACCGGGGAGCACAATCTTCCGGACGGGGAGGTGTTTACCAGTCCCGATGCCCGTTCAGTGGAGGGTGAAGTTTTTGTTGACCTGCCTGTATTTTACGAAGGGGTGACCATTCAGGGAATCTATCTCAGGTTTGAAAAGGGCATCATCAGGGAATATTCAGCAGTGCAGGGGATGTCCAGCCTGGAAAAGATAATCGAGACTGATGAGGGGTCAAAGCGGCTGGGAGAAGTGGCCTTCGGGACAAATGCAGGCATAAGCCGGGTCCTGAAGCATCCGCTTTTCGTTGAAAAAGTCGGTGGCACCATGCACATTGCCATTGGCCAGAGTTACCCGGAATGCTTCGTGGATGATCCGGCTTCCCCGGAGGGCAGGGCTGATTCCGACAGGCTTTTCAAGGAAGGTATCATCAACCGTTCCGCCAGGCACGTTGATATCGTGATTGATTTCCGGCCCGGGGGCGCCGGGAAACAGGTGTTCCTGGACCAGACTGAGCTGAGAGTAAAGGGAAGTAATTGGGAAGCAGCTGTTTGAGGCCAACAGGATAGATTATCGATCGCCGGTCACCAATCAAAAAAGACCGGTGGGCATGGATAGGGGGCTCCTCACGGCATACAGCTGGAAATATTTTCCTTCCCGGAGTATTTTGTACCCTGGCACCAAAAAATTATGGGTATAAAAGAAAAAATCAGCTCCCGGGTTATCA
>CAZOGT010000290.1:0-4148 GCA_964579015.1 uncultured Acidobacteriota bacterium
AAGATCATGGTCACAATGAGCTGGTCGTTCTTGCCCTTCTTGTAGTAGACGTGAACCGGGGCTCCCGGCTCATAGGTAATCTCTCCCTTGATTGTCGCGTCATCAATGGTGAGGCTCTTTCTGCCCCACTTGGTGTCCACAACCAGGGAGCGAAGGTCGATCGATTCAACCGTCCCGTAAAAATCCCAGACCGGCTCTTTTTTTCTCGCCTCCCTGGCCTCTGAATAACTCTGGAATTCACTGGTTCCCGAGACCGGTCCAACCTGGTCTCCTTCGGTCGGAAGGCCAAGGTCGAAATTCATGAAAGCGCTGATCGTGAAACCGAGGTACCTTACCTCCGTTGTGTAGATCTCATCGTCGTAGGCCTAGTATTCATACCTCCAGACATTGGCATTGTTATAGGCATTGAACACCGAGACACCCAGGTCCCCCTTGTTTCCATTATTGTTAAGAAAATCCCATTTCGCGGAGAAATCCAGGCGATGATAAGAGGGCAGCCGAAAAGAATTCTTTTCCCCGAGTTCCACCTGTTCGAAGGTCCGTTCAGTACCATCAGGCATTTCAACCTCGAATTCGTTGATTTCTCCAGTCGGGGGAGTGAAGGGTTTCCCGGTTGCAAATATCCAGGTCCCGGAGAAAGTGAAATTCCTCCACTTGTAGGAGTCAATCACCTTGAATTCATGGGTGGAGTCATGGGAAGCGGGATAAGGATTGTCCTGGAAATCCGGAAAATCATAATCAACTTCACCGTTGGTGTAAGTCAACCATCCGGTGTGCTGCCCGAATTTCTTTTGGAACAGGGCTTCAAAGCCCCTGGCGGAGCCGTCTCCGTTGTAGAACTGCTTGTAGAGGTCGATGGTTTCAAGGTTGCGGGGCCTGAATCGGGTGGAGGCGAACTCCGAGAGCCCTGAAAGCCGGCGGTCATAGAATTCAAAATTGAACAGGTATTCAGGATTTTCCCAGGTAATCCCGGCAACGATGTTCCTGGATTTGCTGACCGGAATCAGCTCGTCGTCCGCCATCATCCAGAACCACTGGTCTCCCTCCATCGGGTTCTCCCTGAGCAGGCGGCTCGCGAACTGGTGATACTCCCCGCCCGCAGCCTTCAGGCTGACTGCATCATTCAGCTGCAGCGTTAGTGCCAGCCTGGGGTCAAGGTAGGTCTTTTCAGTGACATCGTAGTAGGTGGCCCTGATTCCAGGAGTAAACGTCAGCCACTTCACAGGCTTGAAGATATCCTTGGCAAAAGCGGAATAGGTGTTGCCGGACCAGGAATTGTCGATAATCGAGGCTGACTGGGTCATCTCGTAATAGTAATCAATCTCGTTGCGGGTGGCCTGGCCGCCGAAGACCAGGCTGTTGGTGGGATGCGGGTTGAAATAGCTGGTCAATTTGACTGTATAGTCCCTCACTTCATTCTGCTCAAGGCTCCCCCTGTTGACAGGGTCCAGCTCATTACCGTCGGAATCGATCTCCGTAGCAGTCGTCGTTCGGTCATAATCCCGGAAAAAGTTGGAGGCGGAGCCCGTAAGGATGGTCGTGAAGTTATCTGACCAGTTCCTTATCCAGTTGACGCTTCCCGCATCGTTGCCCCATTTTGAAAGGTCTCCGATCTGCATGTTCAGGGATTCAGGAAGGTCCTCGGTATCTTGATAGCGTCCTGAAAATGCGAGTTCCAGAGAACTCAACTCCGTGACCCTGGAGTTGTCCAGGTTGTCCCTGCCGAAGTATCCGCTGAAGATCAAGGTGTCACTGTTGCTCAGCTGAAAGTTGGCCCTGGCATTCGTGTCCCAGAAAGTGGCTACAGGTTCAGATTCAAAGTCGACCCCCCTCCTTCCCTGTCCAAACCCTACCGAGGTGCTTGAATTATATGCATCGTGAATCTGGTTGCTGAGGAAGGTATTGTAGGACCGGCGCCCGGCAATCATGAAGGACCCGCTGTCCCCGATGGGAATGTCCACGTAACCATTGGCGCTCAGAAAGCTGGCGCCTCCGCCGATGACAGTAGTGTTGCCGATCCCGCTGCGCCCGGTCATGTCCAGCACGCTGGAAAGCCTTTCCCCGAATTCAGCCTCGAAGGCTCCCTTGTGCATCGTGATGCTGGAGATGGCGTTTGAGTTGAACGCGCTGAAAATCCCGTAAAAATGATCAACTTCGTAAATGGTCATGCCGTCCAGCAGAACCAGGTTCTGGTCCGGCGTGCCGCCTCTCACGTAGAGTCCCGAAGAAGATTCATTGGAGGCGCTGACGCCCGGCATCAGCTGGATTGACCTGAAGATATCTTTTTCCCCGAGACTGGGGAGGGCGGTCAACTCGCTTGGCTTCACAGTCACCACGCCGATGGACGAAGATGCTTCCATGAGAGCCGGCATGTCGGTCCTTACGGTTATTTCGTACTCGACATTCTCCAGTGCCAGTGAAAAATTGAGAGTCCGGGAAACATCGTAGAATTCCACCTCTATTTCACTCTCTTCGAATCCGTCGAGAGTGGCCCTCAGGGTGAACGTACCCTTGGGCGGGTCCGGAATGACATAGTAGCCTTCATCATTGGTGGTTGCCGCGGCCCCGGTTTCCACCAGCAGGACCTCGGCTCCGGTCAGGGGGGTTCCGTCATAAGCGGTTACTGTACCGCTTATCGTAAGGGAGGAAGTATTAGCCTGGTCCTGGGCGGAAAGGAAGGGGGAGGATGAAACTGTCGCGAAAAAGATTAAAACATAAATGAACTTCTCTGTTATCCTTGTCATTAACCACACAACCCCGGTATATTCAACGGATTAAACATTAGCTGAACTGATTTTTCTATCAAAAAAACGCACCCCGTTGGATGAAGTGCGAAGTCTATTATATGATCTTTGAGGCAATATTATAGTTCATTTGGGATTTTATTTCTTTGAACTCCGTTTATCATTCCAGCCGAACTCCATTTCCCGCCCTCCCGGCTCATCCGGGATACCTCTTTTTCCGTATCTCCGGCTGCTCCTGTATGAAGCTGGGAGCTCTTCTGTTAAGATTTCCGGGTGCCTGTTGCAGTGAAATTTAATGGAACAGAGTTCCAGGGAAATCCCGGACTCACCTTGCTGGAATGCTTTCGCCGGTATGGACAGAGGCTGTCCTCTTCCTGCAATGGAAAAGGGCGGTGCGGAGAATGCCGGGTAAGGATTGAAGCCGGGGGAGAGTTGCTGGCGCCCAGAACCGGTTCAGAGCTTCAGCTCCCATCCGGCCAGAGGCTGGCCTGCCAGGCGCTTATCGTCAAGGATCAAGGCTTGATTGAATGTTCCTCGCCGCTTAACGGAGAGTGGAGAATAGAGGCGATTGGGCGAACGCCTGCCGGATACTCTTTTCCCCTTGGCCCGGCAGTCGAGGTGTCCGGTGAAGATGTCCTGGTAGCAGGCAGGAGAGCAGGTTCCTCAACCGGCGGGGTCTACGGGGCCGCCCTGGATATCGGGACATCGACCGTTGTCCTCAGGGTGGCTGACCTTCAATCCGGCAGGATAGTTTCAACCGATTCTTTTATCAATCCCCAGGTTTTTGCCGGAAGTGACGTGATGTCCCGCATCAGTCATGCTTCAATCAAGGGTCCGGAAGGCCTCCGGGAAGTCCTGGTCAGGAGAATCAACCAGGGCCTGGCGCAGTCAGGAGCAGCTGCCGGAAACATTTTTGAACTGGTGGTTGCCGGCAATCCGGCAATGCGGGACATTTTTCTCGGGATTGATGTCAGCGGCCTGGGGCAGGGCCCTTTTCATTCCCTGCTCGAAACGGAGTTCAGGCAGGGAAAAAGGGATTCTACTTCGGTTTACGTCTTTCCGGCGGGGACCGGCCTGGAGATCAACCCGGAAGGACGAATCTACGGACTCCCCTTCCCCGGATGCCATGTGGGAGGAGATGTTGCAGCCGGTATCCTGGCCTCGGGAATGGCCTGGGGCCAGGGGAATATTGCATTTCTTGACCTCGGGACCAATTCTGAAATAGTAGTCAAGAGCGGTGACAGGACTGTAGCCGCTTCCTGCCCGGCCGGCCCTGCCTTTGAAGGAGGCCTGATCAAGTGCGGTATGCCCGGGCTGTCCGGAGCTGTCGAGGCTGTAAAGATTCTTCCCAACCAGGCAATTCTCCTGAAAACAGTCAACAGCGCTCCACCCGCGGGGTTTTGC